>QMTT01000277.1 GCA_003663565.1 Thermoplasmata archaeon | reverse complement strand
CGTTCCACAGCGTCACAATATAGCTCATATTATTAAGGTTTCTTATACTCTTAACCAGCGGATTCTCCATGAAATAAACCTTAGCTTGCCGCAACTGGCCGCTTTTAGGCGTTATCCACATCCACCGCTCATTACATCTTACAGCTCTAAAAATAACCCAGTTAATAAAATCAAACGTTTTAGAGCCGCCCCTACTCCGCAGAATACAGCAATTGTTATTATCCCACGCAAACTCCCAATCCTCCAACTGAAACGTCTCCGGCGCCTTCTTAAGTAATTTCCGCCAATACAGCCTCATAGATTGACTTAACGGCAGTTTACAGAGAGCCTCATAAAGATTCATACTAATTCACGCAACGGATTCTCCGCCTTCTTATGTTGAGAGGCGCATTGAATAAAATATGAGATGTCACGGAGTCGGCTCATAATTTCATCTGGCTCCAACTCAGATATAATACCCACTACTGTATCAATTAACCGCTCCATACTTATTTAAATGAACCACTCCTTTATATATCTTTGCTTTAAAAAAGGTTTTTAAGAAACGTTACTCATATTATTTTATGAATTGCCCATACTGTAACCATTCTTTGAAAAAGGAAGGAGATATTTATATATGCACGTGTTGTTGGCGTTGGTTCAGTCCATCGGATTTGGTAAAGTTTGCAATACCACTGAAAAGGTTTATAAATTAATGGGGGGGTATCTCAACTTATATCCTTCTCCCTTCTTCTAAAAATTTTCCAACTTACAAAAGTGTAGTCACCTGTAGATTAGGGGGTCAACTTTCTCAATCTTTTTTTTTATATTTTACAAGAAATGTTGGGGGGGGTGATTCAACAGTCAAACTCACCTACAGACTCATAACTCAGACCATTTATAAATAACTGCCCCATTTTCACCTACAGGCGTTGGTAGGGGTAGCTCAAACTCTACGATCCCTATAATATACTCTTTTAGCAATCACCGACTTTGAGCTCTTTACTATATTAGTATACAAAGGTTTATAAAGGTGGGTTAATATATATAATATATGGAAGAAAGGGATTTTGAACAACAGATTATTGATATTGATAGGTTCATAGGTAGCCGACATAAATACCTGCATAACAAAGGTGTGACGGGTAGCCGCAAAACCACCTCTACTATTGACGCTATATCTTTAGACTGCCATTTAAATACCAATCATCATTGGGTAATAGCCGTTCCCTTACATAAAATTATAGAAGGGGAAGATAATATTATGGGGTGGTGTAAGAGATACGGCTTGGATGCCGTTCATATATATGGTAAAAATCATTTCCCTTTATTTGAAGAAGAAAGGTGTTATTTAAAAGGATGTTCTACATGCCCCCATAAAGAATCTTGTGAATATTTACATCAAAGATGGGATGCCCAAATATTAGTATGTGCTTATGAGATCATACCAACATTAGAAAGGTTTATAGGAGATTATAATCCGTATCATCATTATTATAACGTAGATGAATGGTATGGAATCGTTATAGAAGAAGAACCTACCCGTTATTGGTTGGATGAAATAAATATAACGCCAGAACTCCGCCCATACCTTAATATAGGCACTGAAACCGTTATTAAGGACTATTGGGGTAAGGGAACGGAGTATAAATTCTGTGACGTTACAGTTAACGATTTTAAACCCAAAACCATTCAAGAAAAACGCCTCTACGATATAGGGAAGTACAATGAAAACCTTAAACTCCATGTATTTAGAGATAAAGCCACCCTATTCAGTCATAAACAATATCTTATACCCCCTTACTTCAGAAAAGTTATTTTCAACTGCGCAACTACCCCAACATCCTATAGAAATAAAATATTTGGAGTTGAACATTGGGTTGAATGCGGTATAAAAGAGAGTATATCTAATCCCGTTATAGGTATCGGTTATAAATGGGGTCGTGAGAAAACTATTGAAAGAATGGATGAATTAAAACAATTTCTCTCTTTCTTTGAAGCTAACGGTAAGAAGATATTATTGATTACTAAGCAGGTTGTTGAAGAAACTCTTGATATGGATATAGACATCGTGCATTACGGTTCTGGTCGTGGATTTAACGACTTTAATAAACCATACGACTTAATTGTAGTCTACGGCAAATATAAACTTCCCCCTTCTGAACGGCTAAAACTCATTCAATTGGGTATTATGGAGGGGGAAATAAACAACCTTGAAAATGCGGAAGTATTACAATCAATTAACAGATTCCGCCCTTACTCTCACCCAGATACACCCGTTATATTAATGACACAAGAGATAGCGGATTATAATGATGAAACATGGACTAAAGTAGGGGATGAAATTTTATCTGCTTATAATTCCTTCCCTTACACCCATGAGAGTCAAATAAAGAAAAAAGATGTAACAGAGATATACAGTGAGTATACCTATTATGGTTTAGATACCTTTGTAAAATGGGTGAGACGATGGGTATTTAAAACCTTAAGTAGAAACCAAATAATATTATTGATGAAAATATCAGGT
>QMTT01000276.1 GCA_003663565.1 Thermoplasmata archaeon | reverse complement strand
GTTCACTTAATATTCTATCCCTCCCTCATGATTACCGAGAATACTATTATGCTTGTCTAACGAGATAGTCTATTTGGTAGGTCTTAATATTCAAAAAATGAATAGCATGCATCTAAAATACGAAATGTTTAAGTGATATATAACGCAATTATGCAGAAATTATTGACAAATCTTTTATATTTATATGGTCAAATGTTAAACACATGAGCCCGTTAAGGTTTAGGATAGACTCAAAGGACATAGAGATTATTGATATATTGTATAAAAATGCGCGGACAACCCTATCAGAGATTGCCAATCTCACAAAGGTCAGTATCACCGCAGTAAGGAATAGGCTCTCAAAGTTAATTCGTTACGGCATTCTTCAAGGATTTAAAGCGGATATTGACTTCTCGAAGCTTGGACTATCAGTTCATGCCCTTGTAGGGATAAAGGTGGACTTCGAGACGAGGAAGATCGTTGCAAGCAAGTTACTAAACAACTGGAGGGTGTTGAACCTTTATGAGGTCACAGGGGAATACGATTATATTGCTGAGGTAATTGCTAAAGACTTATATGACCTTCGAGAGTTCTTAACAACGGAAATGTTCGAGATCCCTGGGATCAAGAAGACTGAAACAATGGTCATACTAAAATCCCACAGGGGACTAAGCCCCTTCAGAGTGCTTAAGGAAAAAAAGCAACTGAGTCTCTGATGATCTAGGAGGGATTGCATTGGTATCTTCCCATATTAGAAGGTACTTAAATAATCATGGTATTGAGGTCTTTGCCTTGGTTTCTGTAGAGCCAAAAGCTATGATGGATTCCGTTGAAAGAATGCTTATGAGGATAAAAGAGGTAGAAAGGATAGTTGAGGTTTTAGGTCCTTATGAGATACTCGTCAAGTTCAGGTTTAAGAGTAGCAATGAGGCGAGTCTCATTCTCGATAAGATAAGCGAGATAAAAGGCGTGAAGGAGTGCCTTGTACTTTTCGTCACGAAGAACATCTTCGAAAAGTGATAGGTCAAATTTTAATATGATTTGAAAAATCTACATAATCTTCGCATTTTACCTCTTTTTCATACATGGAAGTTTGTGCACTATTCAACAATTGAACGGAATTCTTATCTAAGTTCCCAGAGAATAATCTCAGGGGTGAGAAGATGTCATCAGAAACCATTACTCAAAAGGCCATAGCGGTAATCTACGACCCCTCCCGATGTACAGGATGCCACATGTGCGAGCTTGCGTGCAGCTTCTACCACTTCCACAAGTCGCACATAGAACTCTCGAGGGTTATTGTTTACAAGGATAAAGCATCGGCGACGTTCATTCCATCGGTCTGCATTTCGTGTCCAGCAATGCCATGTGCCTCAGTATGTCCTGAGAACGCAATAGTGAAGGACGAGAAAACGGGCATGCCAAAGGTCATAGAGGAAAAATGCTTAGGAGAAGAGTGTGCCAAGTGTGTTGAGGCATGTCCGTATCATGCGATAAGATTTTCGCCTAAGGTGTATCCTTATCCCCTCATATGTGATCTCTGTGGTGGCGATCCACAGTGCGTTAAGGTATGCTGGGCAAGGGCTCTTGAGATAGTAGAACGTACTAAGGATTCTGACACAAAGAGATACCTCATTGCTGCAGAGGTGCACAGGAGGATAAATGAGATCTCTGAGAAGTATGGGGGTGAATGACGATGTTTGCGATGCATGGTAAGATGCTCCACGTGGATCTATCCAACGAAAAGATCAAGATAGAAAAGTATTCCAAGGATCTCTTAGAGAACTATATAGGTTCTAGAGGAATTCTTGCGAGAATGTACTGGGACCTTGTATCCCCTGAGGCTCATCCTTTAGGCCCTGAAAATGTAGTATTCATAGGAGCTGGTACATTTACAGGAACCCCTATGCCAAGTGCTGGAAGGACCACGGTGGTATTTAAGAGCCCAGCCACGGGAAGATACTTTAAGGGCAGCGTTGGTGGGGACTTTGGACTAAAGCTAAAGATGAACGGTTTTGATATCATAGTAATCAGAGGTTCCTCCGAGGATCCCGTATACCTTTACATAGAGGATGACCACGTGGACATAATACCAGCCAAGGACATCTGGGGACTTGATGTGAGGAGTGCTCATGTGAAGCTCATGAAAAAGCACGGAACGAAGATTGATACGCTCCTTATAGGTCCCGCTGGAGAGAGACTCGTTAAGTACGCTAGCATAAACGCTTCCATATATAATGTCGCTGCGAGAGGTGGCGGAGGAGCCGTTCTCGGGTCTAAGAAATTAAAAGGCATAGTCATCTCAGAGGGCTCTAAACCAGTGGAGGTAGCAGATCCAAAGAGATACTATGAACTCATGTTGAAGGTCGTCTCAAATATAATGAAGGATGAAGCTTTAATTGCTACTGCGAAGTTTGGAACTGCAAGCGCAACAATGTCGCTAGACAGCACAAGCACATTGCCTAATTACAACTTCAGAAAACCCTACTGGGAGCACGCCTATAAGAACTCTGGAGAGTACTATGTTGAG
>QMTT01000275.1 GCA_003663565.1 Thermoplasmata archaeon | reverse complement strand
TCTGAGATACCAGTCATTCATTGACCTCCCTCCGACCCTTCGCTTACCCTCTTTAACCTCTCCTCGATCATAGAAGATACTTCTTTAACATACTCAATACTTTCCTTTAGGTCGTCAATATCGCTAGTCATATTGCTAATCCTTCTGCTAAGCTCTGCAACAGCTTGTGGGAGCTCTGTTAGAGACCTTAACGATGTATTTAGTTCTTTCAACGCCTTCTCAAGGTTTGATAATTTGTCTAGCTCCTTTCTTACCTTTGTCACATCTTCTGTTAAGGACAACAAGCTAGACTGGATCTCAGATGTATCTGCTTTTATTTCCTTCTTTGCAATAGCCTCAAGGAGTTTCTCTGGAAGTGCCTCTAACTTAGATAGAGAGTCTATTTTTTCGTCGAGTTTCGAGACTACATTTTCAAGGTTCTCACTAGTAAACTTAAGGTTCGATGTTACGTCAGAAATCTGGGCTCCTACCTTTGACGCCAATGCCGATGTCATATCCTCTACCTTGACGCTTAACGCACTCCTTACAATTGACTCTATAGTCTGTGATCTTATTGTGTTCACATCAAACTCTAGCTTTAAAACCTTAGATTCGAGCTCTTTTAGCTTCTTCTCGATCAATGCTATTTTCTTGTTCACAACGGCGGAAACTCTTTCTGCAATAACTTGAATATCAACCCCATCACTCATTACTCTTCCCCCCTCGGAACTAGTGCACCCATTCGTGTAAGTGCAACTTCAATCATAATGGGTGCTTGTGGGAACTCAAAAACTCTACCACTAAATCGTATAGGCTCTGTTTTTGATGTTTTTCTAGAAATGAGCACTCCACCGAAGAACATAAATATAGAAGACCCAACAGCAACAATCCATGGATGAGTCCCCGCAACCGCAATAATAGACTTACTAACCAAAAAAACCCCAAAAACAATACCAAGAAGTATTCCGCCAAGGAGTGTCAGTACCTTCTCGTTCATAGGCATCACCAGCATCACCTTTGAGCATGTTTAACAATATATCAATGTTTAACAACAAATATATATCTTTTTCCAAAGGTAATAATAATTGGGTGAGAGCTATGGACGGGTTCCTACGCAAGAAGAAGCGTGACGATGTAGAGTCTTGGGAAGATTTTTATAAAGACCAAGAAGAGCTTGAAGACGAACATTCGATGTGGACTGCTAAAATAAAGGAAAAGATATTGAAAAAGTTGGGGTTGTGTTGAAAATGGTGCAAGTAATAGCTGAAATAACTTATAAATGCCCAGCAAAGTGCCCCTTTTGCCCTCTAAGGAATATGCAAAGAACTGACACGATGAGTATAGAAGACTACGTCAAGGCATTACGACTCTTTAGAGACTTCTTTGACGGCGATATGGCTGTTGTTCTCAGCGGGGGAGAACCTTCAATGCTTGAAAACCTTGGAGACTACGTCAGGGTAGCAAAAGACCTTGGATACGTTGTAACGATAGTAACAAATGGCTATATCCCAGAGAGAGCGTTAGAGGCTAGACCAGATGCCATAGAAGTGAGCATAGATTACTTTGACAAGAAACACGACAAGACAAGAGGAATAAACGGTCTCTTTAAAAACGCTCTAAAAATCCTTATGGACGCTGAGAAATACGATATACAGCCAATAGTGAGATCCATAATAATGAAGGACAACATAGAGGACATAATAAAGCTTAAAAAGTTTGTTGCAATGCGTGAGCTTGCTTGGGGAGAGATTCCAGTAATAGCAATGCCAATAAGAGGTTGCCCAGAAAAATTACCCTCAAAGGAGGATATCGAAAGGCTTATGGAACACGAAGTTATAGTAAGCAACAACTGTCCAGCGGGGATTTCGTCATTCGTCGTGACACCCAGCATGGAAGTACTTGCGTGCATATTCTACAGAAAGAAGTTAGGTCAACTAAAAGAGTTTACAAAAGAAGAGTTAGAAGAAATTCTCAGAAATGGGAAGAAGCTACCGAGATTTCCATGTGAGCACTAGTCGGGTAAGCTGAGGTAGATTATTTGCATCTTGTTTATTATAGACTCTGCTAACATCTTACCGTCTCCCGTTATCACTTTCTTTTTTAGGTCTTCTAAAGCTTTTTGGGCATTTTCTATTTCCTTTATGATCCATCCGTATTCCTTGAGTCTCTCTTGTATGTACTCGTCAACCTTTTCTTTGCTCCAGAAAAGCCCACAGAGACATCTTCCCTTAGTTTTTATGTCTGTGTGTGCATAAGGGCAAGGACATACTTTGTCCTTGTTCATCTTATATATTTCTTCGGGGGGTGTAGCACCTTCTACTTTCTTGAGGGGTCTGCAAGGACAATAAGGATATCCGTACTCATCTATGTTCTTCAGAAGACGATAGATAATATTTGCAAAGGCTACGTCGTTGGGATTTCTATGATAACCATATGTATCGGAGAACTTCTTAAGCGTCGATAAGAGTTCTTCAAGCTTAGGGTGTGTTACAATGTATGCCTCCTTCAAGAACTTCATAAAATACTCTCTGATGC
>QMTT01000274.1 GCA_003663565.1 Thermoplasmata archaeon | reverse complement strand
AGTGAGATCTCTTCTGTTCCAGTAAGTATTTTAGGTGTTAACCTAGTTGTCCTGAACACAAAGGTGACTATATCAGAGATATTGTGGATCATCATTGGAATTGTTATAGCATCTGTTCTTATATACGCTACAATCATTAAAGGTAAAGAGAACTTAACGCTCGCAGCTTCGATGATCGTAGGAGTGCTAATCATGCCTTTTGGATACTTCCTTTATGAATTCTTCTATACGAATCCTATAGTACTTGGCTTACCGGCAGAACAAGCATTCGTTGAGATCCCAGTAAACATTGCTCAAGCATTGACAGGAATGGCCTTAGCAATGCCTATAGTAGTATTCCTTAGGGAGGCTGGAGGTACCTCAGATTGATAAATGTTAAAGACCTAAGTGTGATTCTGGGGGAAAGAAGTGTCCTTGAGGGTGTTTCCATAGAACTTCCAGAGTCAGGAATAGTAGTTATATATGGTCCATCTGGCGGTGGAAAGACTACATTACTTAGAACCCTCATTGGAGTTATCCCTGAGGTAATAAAAGGAGATGTTCATGGGAGGATATTCCCAAGTCCAAAGGACATCAGAAGCAAATGTGTGTATGTACCTCAAGAGCCATGGTTTTCCGTTGCCACCCCATATGTTTGGTCGGAGGTCTCATCTTTTACTAATCTAAGCATATCAGAAGTGAAGCATGTTCTTCAAAGATTTGGCTTGGAGGGTAAGCTTTATAGAACAACACACACGCTAAGTGCTGGGGAATTACATAGAATCGGATTGATCACTGCTATGGCGTCCTCTTATAATTATCTCTTTTTAGATGAACCTTCTTCGTATCTTGATAGAGAAAATGCACTCGCCCTTGCTGAGTATGTAAAAGAAATCTCAGACAGTGGAAAACTTGTCATAATTGTCGATCACAACTTAGGCTTATGGAAAAAATATGCAGATAGTTTCATCAGAATAAATCGTAGAGTAATATATACAGAACCAAGTTATGTGGATGATATCGTTGAAGACAATTCCCTAAGAAGACCAGAGACGGTTGGTGAAATTGTCGGTAGAGTTCTCATAAAGGAGTTTCGATACCCTGGAGAAAGACCTGTAATAAAGGACCTATCATTCACTATTTGTGCTGGCGATATTATCCATATAAAAGGACCCTCTGGTTCCGGAAAGACCACTCTTTTGAGGCTCATTGCCAGAAAAGCACGTTCCTCTAAAATCCATATAGAACTTCACAGAAGCGTTTGCTATGTTCCCGATAATCCTCTGCTATACTTCTCTGAGCCTACACCATTGAAGGAGGTGCTTGGTAGAATTGACATAATGAAAGAGTTCGGCATCGACCATATCAAGAACGTTCCCATAATGAGAACAAGCTCAGGAGAACGTAGGAGAATTGCAATTGCCTCTGCAATAATAAGGGGTCACGATATAATATTACTAGATGAGCCAACTGTAGGCCTGGATCTCGAGAATAAGATCAAAGTCCTGAAGACTGTAGTTAAGGCTGCAAATATCGGAAAGGCTTTCATTATAGCTTCTCATGATCCACTTGTGGAGACGATTGCAACGAAAACTATCACCTTAGGAGGTTCTAATGGATGATCTCAAAAGTTCTTAGGGCGCTTACAAGAGTTTTCTTTAACGCTATGTTCTCTGGAAGTGACAGTTGGGCAAAGCATGTTCCTATGGCAATGTACATCCTCGAGACATATCTTGTGTTCAAGCTTGTTAAGTCTAATGTACTTTATGTTATCCTCGCTCTTCTTACTCTTTTGGCATTATATGTTTATGGCTCTTCTTTTCATAGTTTCTTATACGTTATCTTAGTATCTGCTATTCCAGCTGTTTGGTACTTTGTTACATCACTACCATTCACAAGGTCCCTTGAGCAATCATTCATAGCATCCATGAAGGCGTTTACTCTAGGTGCGTGGACCATAACAATAATACATTTTGCAAATCCGATGGAGTTTTCGTATTTCATAAAGGAGATTACTAAGAGAAAATCCCTCCAGGTATTCTTCCCGATGATTTGGAGGATTATTCCTCACATGATGAGCGATCTTGAAGGGTCACTTCTAGCAAATGATCTTAAAGGTGAGAAATCTTGGAAAGGACTTGCTGTTGCAATGCTTGCAACTAAAGAATATGAAATATTATATTCTGAGGGTCTAATCTCAAAAATTACATGCTTCACCCCTAAGTATTGGTATGAACTTAGGGGAATGGCTGTTCATCTCTGTATTATTTTCTTACTAGTGATCTTTCTTATCTTCCCTAAATAATGTTGGTCAGAAACTATGAATATTGACGTACAGATCACCGGGGTTCAGTGGACGTGGTCTTTTATAGTCATATGTCCGCCTTGGGGGCACATCAACCTCAACCCCCTCAGGATTGGAGGATTAATCCTTTAAGCCTTCATTGGAGAGTTTTGGGATCACACGAGCCCCACATCCTTGGGTATGGGCTTATGCTTGTCCCTTTCGGTGCTTATCCCCGCTACATCCGGGATGGGT
>QMTT01000273.1 GCA_003663565.1 Thermoplasmata archaeon | reverse complement strand
CACTACAAAAAGTCCTACCTCGTACCCCCATGGATAGACGTCCTACACACCTGGCACAGCAAGGAGACGTGTATGGGATGTACAAGGCTTAGGATAACTCCTGATGGTCGTGCATATCCGTGTATATATCGCGGATCAGAGACAATAGACCTACTTGACGATCCAGAGAAAGGAATTTTAGAAGCAAATAACTTAAGAAGACCCTTTTGGAGGTAATTGTTATGCCGATAGTTGATATTTCAGAAAAGTTTGAGGTCAGAAGAGAGGCCATAGCAGAAGGATATATAAAGCTTAGAAAGGAGACTATAGAAGCAATAAAGAAGAACGAGATTAAGAAAGGGGATCCCTTTGAGACAGCAAGGGTAGCAGCATCCCTTGCTGTTAAGAACACACCCAACATAATCCCATACTGTCATCCAATACCAATTGAAAACGAGAGAATAGAATTTGAGCTTAAAGGTGATGGCATCCTTGTGAGATGTCATGTTAAAGCCACAGCAAAAACTGGTGTGGAAATGGAGGCTCTTGTGGGAGTTTCTGTGGCATTACTTACTATATGGGACATGGTGAAATACTTAGAGAAGGATAAGGAGGGGCAATATCCCTACACGGAGATAAGAGGCATAAGAGTTGTGAGCAAGGTGAAGGACGATGGATCACCACGAGCATGAAGAAGCTGCTAAGGAAAAGTTCAAGAGTGTTAGAGTGTCTGTTATAACGATATCTGACACGAGGACTGAAACTGAGGACGTAAGTGGGAGAATAATTATAGAATTACTTCAGAAAAGTGGACATAAGATCTTTAAATATACTATTTGCAAGGATGACGTGTATGAAATCAGAAGAGCTGTACTTGACGCGTTAAGGGGGTCAGATGTCATAATAACTAATGGAGGAACGGGAGTATCGTTAAGAGATGTTACAATAGAAGCTATAAGACCCCTTTTTGACAAGGAGATAGAAGGGTTTGGCGAGATATTCAGATATCTCAGCTATAAGGAGATAGGCCCTAGTGCAATACTTTCTAGGGCAATGGCCGGTGTTATAGGAGATAAGGTTATATTTTGCCTACCAGGATCAAAGAACGCGGTGAGACTCGCTGTTGAGAAGCTGATAATACCAATAATCCCTCATGTCCTATATGAGGTGAGAAAACATGAGACCATTTAAACGTTTGATCAGTGCAGCTGATGCTTTTAACATCCTTATGGAAAACGTCAGACCTATAGAGGACACAGAGGAAATAGATATACTGGCGGCATTGAACAGGGTACTTGCCGAGGATGTTACTGCATCAATAGATGTTCCTCCTTTTGATAGGGCTGCAGAAGATGGATACGCTGTAAAGGCCGAGGACACGTTTGGAGCATCAAGAATAAACCCCAAAACTCTAAGGATCGTGGGAAGGGTTCTTGCTGGAGAAGAACCAAAAGTAAGGGTTTCCCATGGAGCTGCTGTGGAAATAGCTACTGGGGCCATGATACCAGAAGGTGCTGATGCTGTTGTTCCTGTAGAGGAAACAGAGTTATCTGAGGACGGAAAGCACGTAATAATATATCGGGCAGTTCATCCAGGTTATGACGTGTCAAAGAGGGGAGAAGACATAAAGAAGGGGGACCTTGTCCTAAGAAGAGGCACACTGTTGAAACCAGCTCAGATAGGGGTCCTTGCAGCCTTGGGACTCACGAAAGTGCGTGTGTATAGAAAGCCCAAGGTGGCAGTTATCCCTACGGGAGATGAGGTCATAAGTCCGGGAAAACCCTTACCAAAGGGAAAAATTTACGACGTGAACACATACACGTTATCATCAATTATCATAGAAAACGGAGGAGTTCCTATAATTATTGAGAGTGTTCCAGACGATAGCGAAGACCTGAGGAAAGCATTAGATAAGGCACTTCATGAAGCTGATATCGTGATATTTTCTGGTGGCTCTTCAGTTGGTGTTAGAGACTTCCTTCTGGATATATTCTCTGAGAGAGGTAAAATTTTATTCCATGGGGTTAAGATAAAACCTGGGAAACCGACGCTGGCAGCTATAATTGATGAAAAGCTCGTCATGGGCTTTCCAGGGTATCCCACATCATGTCTGAGTAATGCATACTACTTTTTGGTTCCTGTACTTCGAAAGATTGCAAGATTGCCTGAGAAAAAGTGGAGAATTGTGAAAAGCAAGATGGGTCATAGGATAACGTCAACGCTTGGGAGAATGCAGATATTACCTGTCAAAATAAAAGGAGATATTGCAGTGTCTGTATTCAAAGAGTCAGGAGCAATAACAAGTCTGTCAAATGCAGAAGGTTTTATTTTTATACCAGAAGATGTCGATCTCGTAGAGAAAGGCGACGAAGTGGACGTTTACATGCTAACGGAGTAATCAAGGTGATAAAATGCCACTTCCAATGCTTTACATTAGAGGATACTCAGGGAGTGGCAAGACAACGCTAATAGCTAAGTTATTGTCTGATCTCTCAAAAAAGTACAAGATCATAGTATTAAAAACTAGTAAGAAAGGGTTT
>QMTT01000272.1 GCA_003663565.1 Thermoplasmata archaeon | reverse complement strand
TCACATTAATGCATCAACTCACAATAGTGCAGTAGCTCACAGCAGTGCATCAACATACAATAGTGCAGCAGTTCATAACAGTGCAGCAACTCACATTAATGCCGCAGTTCATAACAATGCAGCAGCTGACAACGGCGCAGAATTTGACCCCTGGGACACAATACCATCAAGTCCAGCAGAGCTGCTTGACAGTGCTCCTGAAAATGGACGCTTTAATGATCTTATTGCCACGTTGGCTGCATTGACAGGTTTATTGCTATTTGGATTTGTTCTTACAATGTGACTTTGCTGCTTGTATTTGTTCTGAGAATATCACTTAACTGCTTGTTTTAAACTTCTTCAGTATCTATATTTTGATGTTCTGACAACTGGAATTTACTTACTGTGTCTTTCATCTTTCTTGAAATATCACTGATAGTACCAGTTGATTCAAGAACTGTCTCAGCAATTGTTGAGAAGCCACTTGACGATTTGTTAAGTTCAGCAGCGGCTCCAGCAACATGATCAATGCCTGTATGGATTTCATTGGTAGATTGAACGATATCTGAAATACCATCTTCTACAGTTGAAACTTTAGAGGCAAAGGAATTTGATGTTTCAGCAAGTTCAGCACATTTTTGAGCGATTTCCTCTCCTCCTTTGGCAGCATCTGCAGAGTTTTGACTGATCTCAAAGGCAACGACTCTCATGTCTGAGCTTCCTGCTGTTACCTCTTCTGCACCAGAAGCTGCCTCTGACATACTCTGTGAAATTTGTTGAGCAACAGATTGATGCTGGTTCGCACTGGCGGCGATACTTTCGATGATTTTATCGTTATCCTTAACTGAAACAACAACTGAATCAATGTTCTGTACAGCCTGTGCACAATCTTCCTGCATAGTGCTAATTTGTTGAGCGATTTGCCCTGTAGCATCTGCTGTCTGTCTTGCCAAATCTTTGATTTCTTTTGCAACTACAGCGAAACCTTTTCCTGCTTCTCCTGCTCTTGCAGCTTCAATGGTTGCGTTCAATGCAAGCATGTTTGTTTGGTCAGCAATATCATGAATAACATCAACAACCTTTCCAATTTTAATGGAAGAGTCGTTAAGTTTCTTCATTGCTTCTCCGCCGGCATTGGCCTGATCTGTAGTTTTGGACGAAGCAGTTCTTGCTTTATTACAGCTACGGGCAACATCTGCAAGTGTTGCTGTTAGTTCTTCAACTGATGAACTGATAGAGAGGAGAGACTCAGATACACTGGCAAGTGTAGTGTTTGATGAGGTGATAGTAGCTGACATTTCTTCATTTGCTGTTGCAACTTTAGATATACTAACGGAGGCTTGCTCTGCAGATACGGCCATCCCCTGTATTTGAACAGAAATATTTGCGGCGCCTTCTGAAAGCTCTGTGATTAGCAATGCAATATTTTCGGATCTCATTGATATGGCAGATATGCTGGCAGATTGCTGAGCTGATGCGCCGGCTACAAGCTGGGCATAATCTTTTAGATTGCTGGCAGATGATCCGATGGTATTGGCTCCATCATTTAATACTTCTGTTGCTCCTGATAATTCATTTGAATGTTCAGAAATGTTTTCTGCAATTGCAGCAAAGCTTTCTCTCATTTTTTCAATTCCTATGAGAATCAAGCCGATTTCTTCGTCTTGAATATCGCCTTCTATACTGTGATCTCTCAGATCTCCGGAAGATACCGTTTCTGCAAGACTACTTGCAGAGGATACAGCAGTCATTACACCTTTGAACACTATGTAGGATAAGGTGAAAAGTATCAAAAGGCAGCAAAACAGAACAATATCAATTACACTTTCACTATTTTTTGAAATGGTTTCAGATTTGTTCTGAGCATTACTTATTGCTGTTAATTTAGCTTCTTGAACATTCCCAACTAATTCAAGGACATGTTCCAATTGCTTGTTATTATCTTCCATAACAGAATCTATGTCCATGTTGTCAGGGTCGTCTATGAGCTGACATGAGGCTTGAAACCACTTTTCTGCCAACACCTTGATATTACTAATTTCTTCCTTATGCGTAATGGCCTTTTTTTGAATATTAGAACAATGGGTTATTATGGCTTTAAACATAACCTTTGCTTTTTGAAAGTTATCTTCAGTGTCCATTGCAACAGCAATTGGATCTTTAACTATCTTATGAACCTTTTGTAATAGTTCTTTCATTTCAATAGACTCTACTAAAATGGGGAAAAATACTTTGTTGATTTGCGTATTAATTGCTTGTTTTTGTTGTTCATAATGGCTAATGGTCAGCCAGATTAATAGAAAAGCAATTAGAGCAGAAGCCGGGATAAGTAACAGTTTTCGTGATAATCTCATGTTATATCCTTAAAGTTTGACAATTACTAAACATTTAAGTTTAACAATTACTAAATTTTTAATTCCATTTATTCTAAAAGTCATTATATCATTGAATACACTTAATTTGTATTGACTGTGGTATATTTTCGGTAATATTTTTCTTTGATTAAATGAGAACTTACTATTATAAAGAGCGGAAAATTTGAATAGGTGGAGGAAGCTGTGA
>QMTT01000271.1 GCA_003663565.1 Thermoplasmata archaeon | reverse complement strand
CAAGGGCACGGTGGATAATTGGCAGTCTATTGAGTTCTATATGGATGGGACGTGCAATCTTAAGTGCAAGTATTGTTATCTTGAGCGGTTTGGGGAAACTCTTTACCCTCTTAAGTTAAGGAAACAGCGTCAAATATTGGAGAATGGTAAGCTGGTAGTCGATTGGCTGGTAGAGAATGGATTTACACCCAGTATGGAAATTTTTAGTGGTGAGCCGACAATAAAGCCGATATTTTATGAGTTTGTTGATTATATAATCGAGAAATATAAAGACAAAGAGAAGAAGCCCACTATTGTCGTGCCGACAAATATGACCTTTATATTGTATCCCGACCTCGTTGATAAAATGGAGAAATTAATTATTAAGGGTCGCCAGAATGGAATCAATATAGTATTGTCGGCAAGTATTGATGGCAAGTTTATGGAGCAAAATCGTCCGTTTAAGGTGGAGTCTGCCGATAAGCGTGATGATGATTATTACGATAAAGTGTTTGAGTTTGCTAAGAAATGGGGAATCGGTTTTCATCCTATGGTTTATGGTGAGAATATCGAGAAGTGGAAGTTAAATTTCTTGTGGTTTCAGGAGATGTTTAAGAAGCATGATATTCCCTTCGATGCGATTTATCTGCTCGAAGTTCGTAATGCAGAGTGGACGAGGGAGCAGATGAAAGAGTTTGGTGAATTCCTAAAGTTTCTAATCAAGTGGACGTTTAACAATATCTTTAATGGCGATAAAGAGAAGTTTGTTAGATTTTTGTTTGATAGGCGTGGTTACAATATATTGAATCCGTTTAGTAAAGTCGGGCGTGGTTTGGGGTGCAGTATCCAGAGCACTATGTTTGTTAGGCTCGGCGACTTGAGTATTGTGCCATGTCATAGGACGAGTTATGAAAAGTTTGTATATGGTCGGTTTGTTGTTAAGGACGGTAAGATTGTAGATATTGAAGCGCTGAACCCAGAATTAATGCTCGCAATTTACAGTTATGATGCGAAGAATTCTCCTTATTGTTCAACATGTCCGATAAAGAATGTTTGTTCCCACGGGTGTTTGGGTTCTCAGTATGAAATAACGGGTGATTTGTTTACGCCGATACCAACGGTATGTGCCCTTGAACACGTTAAGATATTTAGTATTATTGAGGCCCTAAAAGAGATTGGTGTATTGAGTATAGTCAGGAATATGGTTCATGAGTCAGTCAAGAATGATATTGATAATGTTTTGGAGTTGATGGAAAATGGATGGAAAGGCCCAGTTTTATGAGGCTAAGCGTAAGCTGGCGCAATTATATAATGACCCACATTTTTCCGATTATTTCAGAGGAGTAAATGAGAAAAATGTTAAGATGTCTATTCAAGTAATGTTTGAGGATTTGGATAGGGCGTCTAATGGTGTTCCTGTTTCGGTTACTGATGACAAGATTAAGCTTATACATGACGGCGTTCGTCTAATGCTTAATGTTGTAATGAATGCTAAGTTAAATGATTATATCCGTAATCTGGCATATATGTATGCGACGTTTGCTAAGAATTGGTGTCAGAACGTTAAGTATAACGATGATATAATATCGTATGCTAATGCTATTGAGTTGCTCGTTACTCAGAATGCTACAATATTGGATGCCATTGATATGATGCGGATGTTTTTGAATAAGTATCGTAGAGTCATTGAGTATAGTCCGCCGGCGTTTGAGGTTTCAAAGCATTTCCTTGAAAAAATGATTGAAAATAATGAGAGCGGTGATTGAGTATGCGGTTTATTGGTAATGTTCTTAGGGGTAAACTCTTGAGTGTATTCTTTCCCAAATATAAGATATACTCTGGTAAGCTTGATAGAATGCTTAAGAGTGCGGGTTATCCTGTGCAGACTCATCTAATGGACAGCGAATATATTTATACAGATTTTAGAAACTGGATGAAGATTATAAAGAATGATGTCGTTAAGTATCAGAAGTATCGTTCAGATGTATATGACTGCGATAATTTTGGCGTTACGTTTGCCGGGCTTGTCCCGTTTATCTACGGCATTAATGCGGTTGGTTTTGTTACTGGTCGTATATATGATGAGCACGGTCTGATTGGTTATCATGGTTGGAATGTATTCCTTGCATTAAAGGACGATGGGACTCCAGAACTATATATGTATGAGCCACAGAGTGGAATGTTCTCTACTTATAAGGCTGGTCGTATAGGTAACTGGAAGTATGAACCACTCTTTATAATATGGGGATGACCGAGGGTTTAGGAATTTTGCACTCTATCTTAAGAAAGTATGATGTGCATTATCTTAAGAAAGTTTCGTTTTAGCGGGTTTTTGGTATTGTATAACCCGGCACAATTGGTATTAAATGAGGTGAAAATGATGGTAGTTGTGGAAGACCTTTTGAAGAGATACTATTTCCTCATTGAGAAGAAGAGGAGTATGAAAAGAGAGATTGAGGCGATTGAAAGTGAGCTTGAACAAATTCGTGGGGCTATTGCAGTCCTTGCCGAACCGCCTAAACAGGCAGGTCGGGAGGTTAAAGAGTTGGGTTGATATAAGAGT
>QMTT01000270.1 GCA_003663565.1 Thermoplasmata archaeon | reverse complement strand
GACGAGCTGGTGGAGAAGAAGGGTGTGTGGGTCTTCGCAGCCGCGGGCAACGAGGGCAACCTCCCGACGACGATAGTTGTCCCGGCTGTTGCTAGGAGGGCCTTCGCTGTGGGGGCGTGGGACCCCTACTACGACAGGGTCGCGCCGTTCAGCTCCCTGGGGCCGACGGTGGACATGAGGATGAAGCCGGACCTGGTGGCCGCCGGCGTAATGGTGGTGTCGTGCAGGTCCCAGTACGCGGACTTCCCGGACGAGTACGAGGTCGGGCGGTACTACGTCGCCCTGAGCGGCACCTCGATGGCAACCCCCGCCGCGGCTGCAGTGGCAGCGGACTTCGTAGAGTACTTCAGGTACTGGCACGGCAGGGACCCAACGATAAACGAGTTCATACAGTGGCTCGAGCACAGCGCCAGGCACATCAACGCGGTGAAGGACTTCGTCACGGGCTGGGGCATCCCGCTGGCGCCCCGCAGCTAGGCCCCGCTAAGAAAAACCTTTTTAGATATACACGCGCAGTTTCTCTCGGTGGGTTTCGGATGAGGAGGTACTCGCCGGTACTCCTATCCATAGCCGTTCTAACGGTCGTGCTGCTATTCGCGAGCCCGGCTGTCGCGGCGGCAAGCGACCCTGTCGTAACTATAACTGTCGTGGGCCCCGACGGCAAGGCCGTTACCGGAGCAAAGGTCACGCTGTACGACACCGCGGGCAACAAGTACGAGAACACCACCGATATAAACGGGGTCACGAAGATCACGGTGCCGTCCAACGCCACGTACCTGCTCGTTGTGAAGAGCGAGTACTACGTACTGGACACCGTTACCGTGTCCGGGGACACGGAGAAGACCGTTAACGCCTCGGCGATGCACCACGTCAACATCACCAGCACCCCGCTCTCCGTGGACACCACCGTTATGCTCCTGGCCTTCAACTACGTGAAGCTCACCGTGACCACCAACGTCACGGTGTACGCCCCCAGCGACCTCAACATAACCTTCCCGAGCGAGATAGTGAGCTTCCCGTACAAGTACACCTTCGACAAGATAAAGTACGACGGCGTCGAGACCAACGAGACCACGGTAACCATCGACATGGCTAGGGACTACACCGTGACCGGCTGCTACACCAAGACGTTCTACATGACCCTGGAGTACTGGATGGTCATAGCCCTGGTCGTGATAGTGATAGCGGCCCTAGCGATCGCGTGGAGCGCCGGCGCCAGGACCGCTAGGGCAGCGATAGCGGAGTGGAGGGCGAGGAGCAGGAGGTTCGTTAAGAAGAAGTAGCTGCTGGGCGGTGACGCGGGATGCCCAGCGACGCTGAGGAGTGGGTTGAGAGGATAAAGAAGGAGCTGAACGAGTACGCCATAGGGGACTACGACCTGGACCAGGTGTTCGAGCCCCTCCTCGTAGCGTGCAGCAAGGTCGCGAGGACATACAACGAGTTCAAGCAGTGCGTGAACGAGGGGATCTCGACCCTTAAGTCCGTGGTGAGCCGCGTGAAGCTCTAGCGCGCCGGGCCCGCTCCGGAACCCAATGTTTTTATCGTTTTTGCCCCTCTCCCTTTCTCGGGAGCCGCGTTGTCCCTGACCCCGGGTTCCAGGCCCGGCTCAGCCGGGGCCACGCTGGCGGAGGCTACGCAGCTCCACCTCTTCCTCAGCATAGTCGTGCTGATGCTCCTCACCAGGTTCTTCGGGGTCGCGCCGGAGGGGCTCGACGTAGCGCTGTTCTCCTGCGTCTCCATGCCCGCGACCTACGCCTTGACGTACTACCACGCCAGGGTGTACCGCGCGGGGCGCTTCGTAACCAGGAGGACGGAGCCGGCCAGGGCATGGCTCTACGAAACCGTTGCGCTGCTGATGAGCTTGGCCATGGGCTACACGGTCTTCGTTGCCCTCTCGGGGACCGCGGACCCCATCACGTTCACCGCGGCGTTCGTAACCGTGCAGGCGATGCGCCTAGCAACGATCCTCGCGGCGTCCACGCTCAGGGGCTGGGGGATAGACATCCAGCACCCGGCGGTGGTGATGCTCGTGTCCGCCGCCGCCGCGGCGCTGGGCATGGTGTGCCTAGGCCTCGTATCCCTCTTCCTCCCCATCGTGTAGCGGGTTCTACCGCACACCCACGACCTCTACAGAAGCACATAGCTTACACGCGCTAGGCGTTCTGGGCGCTGGGGCTCCGGAGCCCCAGCTCCTCCTCAACCTTCCTCAGCCTCTCCATGACCCAGCGCTTGAGCAGGGCATACGCTGAGAGGTTCCTCTCCCTCCTCCTGTACTCGTCTAGGACCCTGGACAGCCTCTCGTACTCCTCATCCGTGAAGTATATCGATACCCAGCGCCCCATGGCCCATCCGCTCTAGGAGTTACGGAAAGCGTACTTATCAGCACGGCGGAGAGCAGTGCTTAATACAGAACGTTGACAAAGAGAGAAGAGGCGGCACACAGAACCCGCGCCCTCATCGCCCGGAACGGCTCAGGAGGGGTGAGCGGCGTGAACCCCGTAGCAACGTCCCGCACATACGCTCAAAAACCTTTCCCCGTACTTGCCGG
>QMTT01000269.1 GCA_003663565.1 Thermoplasmata archaeon | reverse complement strand
TTACACGAAAAGCCTCACAAAAAGAGGAAGTGTCTATGGTGAGAAAACATATAGACTTCCCGGAGGGGTCATGTATAGACAGTGGGATCCATACAGGAGTAAACTTGGAGCATGTTTACATAAAGAGATCAAGTACTGGCCCTTTAGAGATAATAGCAAAGTTCTATACCTTGGAGCAGCTAGTGGAACAACAGTAAGCCATGTCTCCGATATATGTGTTAACGGGTATGTGTTCAGTGTAGAAATCTCAGCAAGACCTTTCTCAGACCTCCTGAGACTCGCCTCTAAGAGGCCTAACATATTTCCAATAATGGGAGACGCAAGAAAGGTAAAAGAATACATGCACATTGTGCCAGAAGTGGACATAATATATCAGGACATAGCTCAAAGGGATCAAGCAGAGATATTTGTAAGAAACGTGGATATCTTCCTTAAGGATGGAGGTTATGGATTCATAATGGTAAAGGCAAGGAGTATAGATGTGGTCAGAGATCCAAAAGAGGTATTTAAGGATGTTGAGAACTATCTTAAGGAGGCAGGATATAAGGTTCTTCAAACAATAAGGCTTGAGCCATATGAGAAGGATCATGTGGCAATAATAATACAAAAGTAAGTAGAAGAGTAGATGAGTATGAGTGTGAACATTCGAGAGGTAATATTCGCAATATATCAGCTCATAACGTCAAATAGTGTTTTGAGGTTCGTAGTCCCATTGGCCATGTATGGCCTCTTCTTGGCGTCTCTTTATCTTTATGATTATGATCTCTTCATAAAGACGACAATGCTCATAGGAACATACGTGCTCACTCCAATGGGACTAGAGATATCTGTTCCATTGGGACTTTTCACGTTGAAACTTAACCCTGCTTATGTGTTTTTCAGCTTGCTCTTCACGGATGCTATAGTAGCGTTATTCATAATGTGGAACCTACCGATCCTAAAGAAAGTTCCTGGTATTGGTAAGATCCTGAGGATCATTGAAGAGAAAGGAAAAAAGAGTTTTGAAAAGAGTAGGAAACTTGCAGGGACTACTTTCGCTGGATTAGTCTTGTTTGTAGCGATTCCCCTTCAGGGGACAGGTGCTATAAGCGCGAGCATAGTGGGAACACTCATAGGATTTCCCCAGCATTTAATACTGCTTGCCGTCGTTTCTGGAACATCTTTGAGACTAGCTGTTTACCTTATGACAATATTCGGGATCCTCCATGTTGTATTCTAAAAAGGAGGTCTGATATAAGTGAGGAACAAGACTATATTACTCACTGGTGGGGCAGGGTTCATTGGAAGCCATACTGCGGAGAAACTTGTTAGGGAAAAGAACTTCGTAATAATATTGGACAACTTAAGCTCTGGGAAAAAGGAGTTCGTAGAGCACATACTCGGAGAAAACGCAATGCTAATTGTAGGTGATGTTAATGATGAAAGATTACTTTCAGAGGTATTTTCTGAATACGACGTGGATATAGTCTTCCATATGGCAGCAAATCCCGACGTAAGGGCGAGCTCTTTAGATCCTTGGTCGCATGTTCTTAATAACTTCATTGCAACGTATAAACTTCTTGAGACTATGAGGAAGCATGACGTGTCAGAGATATTATTTACGTCCTCTTCCACGGTTTATGGAGAAGCAGAGATTATACCAACACCAGAAGACTATGGGCCCTTAAAGCCAATATCTATATATGGGGCTACAAAACTTGCAAGTGAAGCACTCATAACGGCCTATGCCCATAATTATGGTATTACGGGGGCAATATTTAGGTTCGCGAATGTCATAGGGCCAAGAAGTACGCATGGTGTGATATATGACTTTATAAACAAATTAAAGAAAAACCCAAAGGAGCTCGAGATCTTGGGAGATGGCACTCAAACGAAATCATATTTGTACATTGACGATTGTGTTGAGGGTATGATATTCGGACTCGAAAAGAGGAAGGAAGACATCGAGATATTTAATCTGGGATCTGAAGACTGGATAAGTGTGAAGAGAATTGCTGAAATAGTAGTCGAGGAAATGGGACTAAGCGGTGTTAAATTTGTGTTCACTGGCGGAGTGAATGGTAGGGGCTGGAAGGGAGACGTTAAGTATATGAGACTATCAATAGAAAAGATAAAGTCTTACGGATGGAAACCAAAATATACTAGTGAAGAGGCTGTGAGGTTAACGGCAAGGGCTCTTATTAAAGAACTTTTGGAGGGGTAAAGTATGCCGGTAGATCTCACCAAGAGAGTACTTTCTTCTCAGATAAATCCAGAAGAAATGCACGAAAAGGAAGTCGTGGTAGCAGGCTGGGTAGAAGATGTTCGAGTTGTAGGTAAGATACTCTTTGCAATACTAAGAGACAGAGAAGGACGTGTTCAAATAACTGTGAAGAAGAATGAGAATCCAGAGATCTATGAACTTCTTAAAGGACTCCATAGAGAATCCGTTATTGGAGTCCTTGGAAAAGTTGTAAAAAGTGATATTGCGAGGATGGGATTTGAAATAATCCCAAGGGAATGTGAGGTATATAGTCGTGCTTATGCACCACTTCCTATAGGAATCATAGACAAAGTTA
>QMTT01000268.1 GCA_003663565.1 Thermoplasmata archaeon | reverse complement strand
TGCACCGGTTGACCCTAAACTGATGACAGCTCTACTGATGAAGCAGTTGACCTTGGTCGATGGTGTTGCTATGGGTGATATCCGTGACTACGCTCGCAAGCAATTAGTGCTTAATGGATTCTCCGAACCGAAAGATGAGGAAGAAGAGAAGATGTTGGCCGAGGCGCAACAGGAACAGCAACCGCCAGACCCGAACATGGTTATCGCTCAGGCTGAGCAGGGCAAGGCTCAGGCGATGCAGATGGAAGCACAGCGCAAGACTCAGGATGACCAGATGAATCACCAGATAGAGCAAGGGAAGCTACTGGTGCAACAGTTTGACAGTCAGACCAAGCGAATGGACGTACAGGTGAAGGCAAAGACAGCCGGTATGGACTCAGAGTTCAAGCGTGGCGATGCGATGAGGGCTAAGGTCGACCAAGCGTTAAAGGCTGATGATATGATGGAGACTCGTCAGGAAAGACAAAGGGGCAGACTAGCCTCAGTGTAGTGTGGTCTTAAGCCAGCGACCCTAATGCCCTTTGGAGTCGCTGGTCTTTTTTATTGTTTAATCACCTTTAAGTCGTTTCTCTATTGCTTGGATTGCATCATTTTTATCAATCCAGTCACTGCTTGATGGTGCTGGATAGATGCTTGGTTTAGAAATAGCATCTACAGCTTCTTTACAGCAGAGGTCAATTATTTCCTGCAACCTGGCAATATAATCAGCACGGTATTTATTAATATATTGCTCATCACAAAAAGCATCTGATATTAGCTCTATCTCATCAAGTAATTCTTTAGTCATTATCATAATTTCACCTCATTAAATAGTCCAGTTGCTCTATCCCAATACAAATCAATACTACCGCTACTACCAAACTCCCTGTCCTCTAACATCACAAGCTTACGCATGTTCCTCTGTTCAGGGGAGAGCTCAGGGTCTTTGTTCCCTTCAAGACCAATCATATAATTACAGCTCCTCATCATAGCACGAGAGCCAGCGAATTGATTACTCAGCACCTTACCTCCTCGCTCATGAGGGGTCATCCCATTAGGCGGAGCCTTGAGATGACAGAAGATGTAAGCCGTGAAGTCCAAGTCTTTAGCCATTGCAGATAGGTCAGCAGACATGTTGACCAAGAACTCGTTGGCTTCGGACACTCCCACTGTATTGGTGAGAGCTGTGATTGGGTCAATGATAACATCTCTAACTCCTTCGGAGACAACTGCGTATTTAATATCACCTCGTAAGGTGTCCCAGTCAACGAATTGGTAGCTGTCGAGGATGAGGGCTTTGTCACCAATGGTGGGCTCAGCTTTGTCCCATGCTTCTTGGTCAAACGGGACACTTGGGTCATGGAATATTCTTCCCGCAGCCTTGCCAACAAGAAGGTTATAAGACTTTGCCATGCTCTCTTCTGGCTTGATAAGAAAGCACGGGAGGTTATCATCGACAATAATTTGTTTTGCGAGAGCATTAACCAACTCTGACTTGCCCATCTTAACACCAGCTCCAATATATATCGTCTCTCCTCTTCTTCTACCTCTAGTGAGAGCAGTGAGTCCTTCCCAAGGATAGGGCATACCGAAGGTCGGCTTCGTACATGCGAGTTGAGATAGGCTACTACCTCTAATGATACGTGTGTTTTTGGGAACAACACTATCCCAAAGGACAGCCTTAACACATCCCTTACTTCTGCCCTCAAGGAGGCAGGCATTGGGGTCGTTGAGTGGAAGCTTAGCAATCTTTGCATCTCCAAACACCTCCTTCACTACACTATGTGCAGCATTCTGACCAGCCTCATCCATATCAAAGGCTAGTATTATTTCTTTAAAATGATGTTCAGCTACATGCTGTACACGCATCAAGTCTTTAACAGCACCCTTAGCACCATGTCCTATGCTTATCACAGCAGGGATGAGGTGTTCGTACATACCGCCCTTATTAGAAGCCACAATCATTTGATAGAGAGCCACTGCGTCAGCCTCACCCTCTGTTATGATGAGCTTAGGACTGTCACTAGCTAGTGCTAAGTCCCAACCGAATGGGTCAACATCCTTCTGTGTTCCTACTGCCCAGTTTTGCTTAGGGTTTAAGAGCTTAGCCTTATAGCCTACAAGCTCTCCATTTCTAGTGTATGGGAAGTAAATAACCCTTGGTGTTTCTCCATCGCTCTCTGATAATCCAACTCTAGCACCGTAATGAAGGAGGCTACTAGCGTGGAAGCCACGAATAGGCACATCAATAACGGGTAGTTCATACGTTTCATACAGTTCTCTTGCTATCTCTTCAGGGGTTTTAGTGATGACTACAGGCTTGTAGTCAGCAGGCATATCTTTATACGGGTCTTTTACATAGCCACACTTACCAAAACAATAACCATTATACTTATTTCTTCCTCAAATACTGCTAGGTTGTCCTTGCTATCGCAAGAAGGACAGGGTATGTGTTCCACAAAGTTAGACATACGTTCTTCTCCTTTATGTAATGATGGTGACATACGCTTGGCACGTTCCTTAGGGGCTTCTATTATATATAATACAATTCAGAGCCTATCCTGTCACTTTATTTTATTTATTTATTG
>QMTT01000267.1 GCA_003663565.1 Thermoplasmata archaeon | reverse complement strand
TCCCTCTTCTATAATCATGCTTACAAGGAGTGCTTTAGGTATTGCCCCTATAGCCAATAGATCGTTCACTGTTCCACTTACAGAGAGTCTCCCTATGTCCCCTCCAGGGAAAATGTGTGGCTGAACAGTATACCCATCTATAGTAAATCCTATGTCTCCTATAGTGGCAGAATCGTCAGCTTCTTTAAGTCCTATGTCATTGTCGTCATCTGGAAGCTCTGGAAAGATGTACTTCTTGAGGAATTCTTCCATGATTCTTCCACCAGCACCATGTCGTTTTTCGATGATTTCCATGTACTTAGACCCCCCTATCTTTTCTTTAGTTTTTCCTTAAGCTCATCGTACAAAGGATTTCTAACTATGCCAAGCTTTTTTCTTAATGGTTCTATCTCATTTTTAATAAGGGATTGTGCTGCATCTTCATAGATCGGTGATCCAAGTTTTGCTTTTTCAAGATATATAAGGGCAAGAAGTGTAGACACGTTGAACATCATCCAAGCATCGCCATATGGCCGTAGATATGAGTGTGCAAGGGATGCATAGTTCAAGGCCTGTTCTAGATTTCCTAGGCGATAGTATGTCTCGGCAAAAGCCATAGCAATGGAGAGTTTTAGACTTCCTTTTATATTTTTTATCATCTTTTCATTTTTCGATAGTTCTCTGAGGATTTCAAGGGATTTCTCTGGGGAGCTCTCGCAACGCATATGATAATAAGCACAGTTCAGTAATGACTCTATTTGAAGACCAACGTCTGCTATTTTTCTAATAATTCTTTCGATCTCTGACATGGCTTCTAAGGCTTTCTTGCACTTCTTTGATTCTATATAAAGGGATGCCATGTTCATAAGAATATATGCAATAGCGTATTCTGTGCTGGTTTTTCTTCTGGAAGCCAATACTTCTTGAAATATTTTTTCTGCTTCTTCGTAGTATCCTTGGCTATATTTTATAACAGCAATGTTATGTGGGATAACATCTGCATAGTAAGTTATATTGTATCTTTTTGCTATTTCATACCCCTTGTTATATGCCTCGAGGGCTTTTTGAATCTCCCCAAGAGCTTGTAAATAATTTCCAAGAGAATTAAACATGGCAACTCTTATGTAAGGAGAAGCTATGAGATTCACTATATCCTTAAGCCTATTAATATATTCAACAAGCTTCTTCTTATTTCCCATTTCACTGTACACATGAAGATACAAGTTATATATTACCGCTCTAGAGTCTGGAGTGCCTCGACCAGAGCCTTCTATGTATTCAAGCTCCTTAAGAATTGTTAGAACCTTTTCGTAGTCCCTTGTTAAGAAGTAATGAAATGCTAACGATCTTTTTATTTTTAAAACAATCTCATCCATGATCCCGCCAGTTGAGGGTCGCATACAAAGCTCATATAGCATTTTGTATAAGCTGTCGGCAATTTCTGAGGTAGACTCCAGAGATTGATATGTGCACAATTCGTAGAGTATCTTTGGATATCCACTCAATATCAGAAGAAATAGCGTAATTGGATTATATGTAAGCTCCGATACTTTGAGCTTTGGCAGAGAATCTATTATTTTTATTGCAGTTTCTGTGTCGTTTACTTCAAGGCTTTTGACAAGTTTTTCATAGAGAGATACTATTTCTTCTATGACCTCTCTATCTTTATATAGTCCAGAGAACTCAAGTACTGCCTTGTACTCTTCAGGAGATAGTATTCTTCCAGAGTGAAGGCTATACAAGAAGTATGGGTTCTTTATTTCAGGAGTCTTCTCTGTAAGTGCCTCTTTGTTTTTAGATATAATATCTGTTATGATATTTGCTATGATCTCAAGATCTTTACTAGAAATCTGAAGACGTTCTATCCTAACTTTAGCTTTTTCGAGCTTCCCATCCTTTATCAGTCTTATAACCTCTGGATTCGACGAAAGCATGTACAGTTTTCTTCTTAGGTCTCCTGAAAACTTCTTACTAGAAATAAGTCTTCTAACAGACTTAAGAAGCTCTGAGATACTTATCTCTGTAAGATCTTTCGATAACTTTTTTAGGGTTTGGGTTATGTCTTGTGTTGTCATCCCAAAGAGCACCTCAAAACTGGAGGAAGCCCCCTTACCCCAATAATAATAAATCAATGAAATAATAATATCTAAATCTTTTACAATTACAATATAATGCTTAATAATGCTTATGCTTAGGGTATGTTGGGGTTTTCTCCCTACGGGGATGTTAGTGTGATCTCGTGGAATTTTAATCCTATCCTCCCTTCCTATTCTCATGATCTCATGGGGATTGGCATTCTTATCGTAGGAGTGGGTTGTGCTCTTTTCGGGGTATTAATTTGCTCTCGCATGTGGGCAATGCCAGGGATTTTCGGGGGCTTCTCCATGATGGTTATGATAACGATCACACACAAGACCTTTATACATTTCCTATAAATTATCACAAAAAACAAAACAGCTTGAAACGACAATTAATATTTATTATTAAAACTATTTTATACTAAACTTATGTCAAGCAAGGGCATAAAGATATTACCTGGTTTAAATGCTCTCAAGTGGGAAAATTATGTCATTATAGCAGATCTTCATTTGGGATTTGAT
>QMTT01000266.1 GCA_003663565.1 Thermoplasmata archaeon | reverse complement strand
TGTCAGGGACAAACCCTTTTGCTTGATCCGGGTAACACTTATTCATCATATTTATGGCAAGACAATTCCCCTAATCAGCTATATTTGGTTACGCAATCAGGAACTTATTGGGTAGCGGTAACCAATAGTGATGGTTGTAGCACCTCCGATACCATTGTAGTCAATCAAACTCCTCCTTTTAGTATAGATCTTGGTAACGATTCTATCTACTGCCATATCCCTTCCGTTACATTAGATGCTGGTAATACATATTCTAGCTACCTTTGGCAGGATGGCAGTACCAATTCAAATCTAACTGTTTTTAATAACAGCACAAATTGGGTTCATGTAACAGATGTAAATGGATGCACTGGTGGTGATACCATAGTAGTTTCCTTTTTCAGGGATACTGTAGATTTGGGTAATGACACAACAGTTTGTTCTGGAAACCCTCTCACACTGGATGCGGGTAGTGGTTTTATAAATTACTTGTGGAATACCGGACAAACTACACAAACTATAGCTGCAAGCACAACTGGTGAATATAGTGTTGAAGCTAGTTTCGCTCATTGCATGTCATATGATACTGCCGATGTTACTATTCAGCAAAGTGCTTTTTCCTATGCAGGGTCAAATGAATCAATTTGTCAGTTCCAAACATTTGATTTTTCCAATTGTAATATCCTTCCTAGTCCTAATAATTACGACTCTTTATTATGGTTTGGTGGGCTAGGATCATTTAATGATACTCGGATACCTAGACCCGAATATACACCATTAAATACTGAACTTGGAGATGTTGTTCTTTCTTTAATAGCATATAGTTCACCTCCATGTCCAAACGATACATCTTCAATGGTTTTAACAGTAAGTGTATTGCCCGATGCAGGTTTTGATATCTTGCCGCAATCAACAACTTGTGTCGGATCGCAGCTTTCATTTGTTGATACAAGTAGTACAACGATAGTAAGTTGGTTATGGGATTTTGGAGATGGTTCCCCTGTTGGTACAGCACAAAATGTAACGCATGCATATTCAGCTTCGGGTAGTTATACTGTTACATTAATTATTGTTAATTCAAACAGTTGTAGTGATACAATTTCAAGTGTGGTTTTGGTAAACGGTCTTCCAACAGCTAATTATACATATTCTCCTAATAGTTCAATATGTGTTGATGAGGTTATTAGTTTTGTAGATAATAGTTCATCAAGTGTAGTTTCGTGGGAGTGGAACTTTGACGATGGTAATACTAGCATGTCTCAAAATCCAATACATGCATTTGTAGCTAATGGTAACTATAATGTACAATTGGTAGTTAGAGATAATAATACTTGTGAGAATTCAGCCACTTCATCAATCCAAATCCACCCCTTACCCGAGCCTGATTTCACAATTCACCCAAATGATACAGTTTGTGCCGAGCTACCCATAACCTTCAATGGTTTTGACATAGCCGGTACTTCAATAACAGAATGGAATTGGGATTTTGGAGATGGAAATACAAGTACTTTACAAAATCCAGAGCACACATATAATATTCCGGATGATTATACTATTAGTCTAAATCTGTTAAACAATAATAGCTGTACAGAAACACAGTTTAAACAAGTACACATCCAAACCCTCCCCGAATCCAATTTCACAATATCCCCCAACGACACAAGTTGCATGGGTGAGTTAATATATTTTGATGCCACAAACATCACAAACGATATTGAGTTATGGAACTGGGAGTTTGGAGATGGTAATACTGGTGTTGGTCAGAATGTGAGCCATACATTTTCAGATCCTAATTCTCAAACATATAACATATTATCGATTTACCAAAATTCCAACGGCTGTATTGATACAACCATAAATACCCGAGTAGTAGAAAATGTAACAATCGATTTTGACATTACAGAAAACCCAAGTTGCGAAGATTATACAGTTCTATTTACCGGAACCAGTGGCATGGTTACTTTTACAGATTGGAATTGGGATTTTGGCGATGGTTCAGTACCAGGTTTAGGACATAACGAATCACATATCTATACACAACCCGAGACAGTAGATGTTATTCTAAATGTATGTTCCGAACAGGAAATAAAGCAGCTTGTAATAAATCCTACATGTATCGCCGATGCCGGACCTGATGATGTTTCGTGCGAAGATGTGCCATATACATTAGCTGCTTTCGCAGATAACTACACTAATTTAAGCTGGACACATACTGGTTTAGGTACTTTAACAGATGAAACAACATTAACACCCATTTACACACCAGCTTTAGGAGAGAATAATGTAGTTGTAGATATTACCCTTGTAGCCACAGGAATAGGTTCATGTTCTCCTCAACAATCCACAATGCATCTGCAAATTAATGAAGGCTCATATGCCAATGCCGGATCTGATGAATTTGCCTGTGCCGAGTTACCATTTGATTTTGCCAACAGTACAACTCCACCATTTCAGTATAATTCAGTGGCTACCTTATGGACAGTAAGTAGTGACCCCACAGGAGGATCCTTTGAAGGAACAACAAATACTGATACAGTACCTGTATATAATATAGGAAGCAATCCAGTTACCTATCCAGTAACCCTTACATTTACAATGAATGTTGTAACCC
>QMTT01000265.1 GCA_003663565.1 Thermoplasmata archaeon | reverse complement strand
CAAAAGCCCATAAGATATTACTTACCAAGAAGATAATGGAACGCTAGGTAGACGAGAAATCCTAAGAATCCTACGAAGAGTAATACTCCCAATGATACCTTGGCTAGTTGGTAGTATTCTTCCTCGTCCGGTTTTTGAGCGAAGTTTAATATCATTGTGTATTTTCGATCACTTTTGAGGACTCTTTTAAGCTTCTCTTCAACTTCATATCCCTTCGAAAACACTTGATCTAGCATGAAAGTACCCTCCCTATGGCTTTTTACTTCAGTCCCTTGAGAGTAGCAAATCTTGGGACTAGAGCCCTAGCCTATTTATAATTCTTTAAAGAGCTCAGTACCTCTCTGCTTAGGTCTTACCATGACATTCTCCTGTTTCACACCAGAGGCTACTATGAGAATCCTAACGCGTCCTTCTAGGCTCTCGTCTATTGATGTACCCACGTAAATGTTAGCATTTCCTCCAACCTTGTTATAAATCTCTGTCATTACCTCATTTATTTCATCCATTCTAAGGTCTGGAGGTCCAATTATGTTCACGAGAATTGCCTTTGCCGTTGATAGGTCTATGTGTAATAGTTTACTGTTTAGAGCATTCTCTAGGGCTTCTTTAACCCTTCCACCACGATCTGCCTTGCCTCTGCTTTCTCCAATGGTGATTATTGCTACAGTATCTTCTTCTCTCCTAGATCTCTTCATTACCGTGAGGAAATCATTCACATCAAGGTTTATTTCACCAGGTCTTAGTATAAGTTCCGCTAATCCCTTTATTGCCTTTCCAAGGACGTCATCAACTAGCTTAAATGCGTCAAGCGCTGTCATCATCCTGATTTCTTCATCTGATATTAAAGCGTCGTTCTTTATCACAATCACAGTGTCTACCTTTTCTCGCAATCTTCTCAGCCCAGCATTTGCGTTTTCCACACGAACCCTCCCTTCCCAGGAGAAGGGCATTGTCACAACAGCAATTACAGGACTTGCTAGGGTCTCCTTCACTACCTCCGCAACAACAGGTGAAGCCCCAGTTCCTGTCCCACCACCTAAACCAAGTGTGAGGAATGTAATCACTTTGCTGAAGCCCTCTTCTGGTGTCTCACCAACTATATCGAGTAATTTTGCCCTGATCTCCTCCCTACTTTCTTGGGCAGCATTTTCTCCAATCTTTGGATCTCCACCAGCCCCTAATCCCTTTGTCGTCTGTTTTCCTATTAATATCTTTTTATCAGCCTTTGTCTTACTAAGAAGGTGCTGTGCGTCAGTGTTTATTGCAACGAAGTGAACATACTCTGATATGCTACTATAAACACTATCTCTTATGCTTTTTTCACCCTTTATTTCATTATAGAGCCTTGTGACAGTGTTACATCCACACCCGCCAACTCCAATGACAAGTATCTTTGTCTTTGTGACATATTTACTAAGTTCAAGTTCTTCATCACTTGCATAGGCCTGTGCGGGTACATTTACCTTCATCTTTTGAACATATGATGGCTTTTCCTCTGAGTACTCTGATACTTGTGTAACTGACGGTAAGTTCTCCTCATACACCACAATTATCTCCTCCCTACATCGAAACCTTGTGAAAGCATTTCATAGACAGTAACAGGAAATACAAAACTACAATTTATATTATCAGATGCAGTTTATATTATCTCCGCCGTGTCTTTTAGTGATCTTCTCGTAATCATTCTCTGCCCATCAAGTTTTATGAGTCCTTTAGTAGTATTTGGTAGTTGGTAGTAGATGAAGGAAGCAGTAGGCTGTTTCCTAGATTAAAATAATCGAAATATATAACCTTTCGGTATATTGTATGCTAATATGGGAAAATCTGAGGCCTCTCCATCTGACCTCCTCCCCGCCGTGAGCGGTGAGGGTTCCCACAGGGAACGCCCTCTGTACGGTCGCCCGTGGTTCATTGGGCAGGTTTGTGTCATCGGGCACGGTCAGGGGCACCCTCTGTAGCATAATATGACAGAAAGTATCAAGAACTTTATGCGGGCTTTCCTCCCCGCCCTGAAGGCGAGGCTTCCAGCCCACGAAGGTGGTGATATAAATGGCAGAAGGTAGGCGACGCCGTGTTATAATAATGGGAGCCGCTGGTAGAGACTTCCATAACTTCAACGTTTACTTTAGAAACAATCCAAACTATGAAGTCGTAGCGTTCACTGCAACTCAGATACCAAACATAGAGGGACGTAGATATCCACCAGAGCTCGCAGGAGAGCTTTATCCAAACGGAATACCAATATATCCTGAATCCCAACTTGAGGAACTCATCAAAAAGTACAATGTCGATGAGGTAATACTTGCATATAGTGATCTCTCCTACGACTACGTCATGGATAGAGCTTCCAGAGTCCTCGCTGCTGGTGCTGACTTCAGACTAATGGGTCCCAAGTTGACAATGCTGAAGTCCTCGAAGCCTGTCATATCCATATGTGCTGTAAGGACTGGTTGTGGCAAAAGCCAGACAACCAGACGCGTCGTTGATATACTGAGGAAACATGGACTTAAAGTAGTCGTTGTGAGGCATCCAATGCCATACGGCAACCTTGTTGAACAGAGAGTGCAAAGGTTCGCTTCATTTGAAGACTT
>QMTT01000264.1 GCA_003663565.1 Thermoplasmata archaeon | reverse complement strand
TGCAAAAACGATGATCACGCTCCCGGGATGCCCTGCTCACCCGGATTGGATTGTCGGAACGCTGGTTCATCTGCTGGAATTTGGCATCCCGCACCGGGATAACGAAAGTCGGCCTGTAATGTTTTTCTCCAGACTGGTTCATGAACAGTGCCCCCGTTTTGCGGACTATGAAAGAGAAAAGTTTGCGAAAGCATTTTCAGAGGAAGGATGTCTTTTCAAACTGGGCTGCCTCGGTCCGAACACTTATGCAGACTGCACGATCCGCTACTGGAATTCCGGGACGAACTCCTGTATCCAGGCAAACGGGCCGTGTATTGGCTGTGCGTCAGAAGATTTTGCAAGGAAGGCGTCATTTCCTTTTTACAGAAAGAACGAGAAGAATTCAGGAACTTAGGAATCAGAGCAAAATGTATGGGACTCAGACATGAAACTGAAAGATTTTCTTGATTATAATGAAAAAAAATTAATAAAACCAATTCATTACCATCTGAACTTCGCACCTGCAATTGAGGATGTGGATCAGGATATCTGTGATTATTTTGAAGCACATTATACAGAAAAAAAGTTGAAAGATTTTTATAAAAATAACAGCGGGTTGATTAAAACGCCTTTCCGTTCCGAAAAAAGCGGGTTGGACATTCTTATCAGCGTTTACAGAAAACGTGACCAGGAAAAATTTATGATCGGTACTGTTCATGCTACAAAGTTTACATATTTTGCCGTCCGTCGGATGCAGGCTTTTTATGACTTGAAAAAGATGATAGGGAGTGACAAACATCCGAACCAGTTGTTCAATGATTTTGAGAATTTCTTTGAAAATGGCTGTCTCACTGACACTTTGGAACAACTGAATAATCATGATGGTAATATAGTATTGCCTACCAATTTTAAAAAAGACGATAACAGAGTGATGGCAATCTTTAGCGATAACAGTGATCCTTTTCCAAAAAAATTCCTGTCCCATTTTCGGGTAGTGGCTACAGACGAAAAATCTGAGTTGGGAAAATTTGCGATTTTGTATGAAAGCAGCCTGAGAGATTTGAAAGAAACACTTGACAAGGAATACAGCACTGAACAACTATCTGAAATAATAGAAGATTTCTTCAACACAGATAACATTGATAATATAAAAGGCGATATAAATCTGTATGACGCACATTTTCTTTCAGGGATTGATCTGCGTTCTTTTACTGGATACGCCATAGACTTACAGTTTGAAAAGAATGCCTGGTGTGCTGTGGAAAAATTCGGATCAATTTCGGTTCCGCCTTATATCGTCTATTTTCGAGAGAAGATATTTTCTCAGTCTGCAGGCATTGGCAACTTTTCTTCGCGTATCAATCGTGATGAAAAAAGATTTCAGGAGTTGGCTGATTTAATAAATAAAGATACAGCTCCCTCTGAATTAGAAGACAAGTTTGATAAAGAGTTGGATAGATATGATGAAGACTTGTTGGAAGAGGCTAAAGACAGACCACTATATTTAGACACTCCTTTTCAAACACCTCCTATCATAGACGATAAACCTAAAAAATTATCTGTTAAGGCCAGAATTGATGAAGTACACTATAAAGGGGTTCAATGTATCCTCAGAGGATTTACGATTATCCCTGATGATTCAGAGTTAGGAAAGTTCGCGACATGTTTTATTGATCGTTTTCAGGATCTCCGGGCAATGCTGAATACTGGTAAACCATTACATGAACTTATATATGAATATTCTGAAGGATTTTCATTAACTAAAGAAGATGTAAACCATGACGAAAATCTTATTACGCTTGAAACACCTTTTGAAACTGAATATGGAAAGATCAGTGCTTATTTTGAGAGATGCTCATATTACGGAGGAGATGATACCCCCTTCATATTGCAATTTTTTTATATTTCGGACTTTAAATCACCTCAAACTGATGACAGCAAGTTGTATGACGGCTTGAAGTCATTGTACGGACTAAAGCTTCCAAAGAGATATGATACCATAATGGCAAGATTTTTGATGTACGACAGCAAGTTCTATGAGGCGAATGGCGGAGCGATTTTGGAATACCTTATCCAGTCTCAGAGAAAACTGATAATAGAACAACGGAGCAAATCAGATGAGCAGGAAAAGACAAAAAATGCGGAAACCAAGCGTAAGGAAGAGAAACAAATATCCATAGACAGAATGCAAAAAATGGTGGAGCGATATACGCACTCTTTGGGAAATACAATTATTCCTGAAACCATTTATAATGTCGCAGTTCGCCTGAAGCAACATGAGGATGAGGATATGAATAAAGATTCATTGCTTCTTTACAAGGCATATCGCTCCGAGGAAATGATTAAGATACAGGCTGAACTGTTACGCAATAAATATCTTTCCTCGGATCCGGAAGAGTTCCGCAGGTCAGTCCGGAAAGATCGTATGAGACCCGAAAGCACTGATCCAAAAGTTCGAGTGATGGATATTTTGAACAATGTTACTGAATCGGTTTTTGCAGATCGTCTTCTTAATCAGAATTATGCAAAATTGAATTCAATTCGTGAGCAGTTAGCTTTCAAACATGGCCGTGATATAGATGAAATGCACGAGGAATTTGAACAGCAAATGTTTTTCACCAAAGAACTTTC
>QMTT01000263.1 GCA_003663565.1 Thermoplasmata archaeon | reverse complement strand
CACATTATAATGAGATAAATCTTAGGAATGTTTAAAATTGTGGAAAGTGAAAGGTGGCAAACGTTTCACTTGTTGCGAGCTATGGAATAGCCTCGTGCCGTTGGTTCGACAGCCAACCCATGAGCCTATGGGACGAACCGTGGAAGCGGGCCCTCTGGGCGAGGTGGAACCGATAAGACCGTATCACAATGAAACAAATACATGGAGTAATACAGCTCGAGGACACGGTTCTTATACTATGTTTTTCTCTATTTCTTCTCCTACCATCACTCGAGAACAATAGTGGCATCTTATGGCTATGGGATTCTTCGAAACTAATGTAAACTTTGGGGTAACGTGTTCGCGCTCTGAGTTTGTTATACATTTTGGATTTTGACATTTAACTATACCAACTATGGTATTCGGAGGTTCTACAACGTACTTGTCAACTACCTTATAATTTTTTATTATGTTGATCGTAGCTTTTGGTGATATTAGAGCAATTTTGTTGAGGGTGTCCTTGTCGAGGAATACGTTCTCGAGTTTTATTATGTCCTTCTTCTTCATTTTCTTACTTGGGACATTCATCACTATACTTACGACATTTTCATGTGATTCATCTATTCCAAGAATTCTAAGTACTTTTAGGGCCTTTCCTGCCTTTATGTGATCTATTACGGTTCCATCTTTAATAGGACGCACTCTGAGTTCTTCCAAAGTGATCACCCTATAAGTATGAGCTTTAAGAGAGCCATTCTAACAGGAACTCCATAAAAAGACTGTACAAAGTATTTTGCGTGTTTTGTTTTATCAACCTCTGGTGCTATTTCGTCCACTCTAGGCAATGGATGCATCACTATGAGATCGTCTTTGGCCTCACTTAAGACCTTAAGGTTCACCCTGTACGACCCTGCTACTCTAAGATACTCAGTTGGATCTGGGAATCGTTCCTTCTGTATTCTCGTCACATATAATATGTCTGCATCCTTTATTGCTTCTCGAAGTGATGTGTACTCTTTGACTTTTGCTCCAAGTTCTTTTAGGTCTCTTATAATTTCCTCTGGCATTCTAAGACTTTGAGGAGAGACAAGTCTGATCTCCGCATTAAATAGTGCTAAGGCATAGCTCAAACTATGAACTGTTCTTCCGTATTTTAGATCTCCTAATAAAACTACAATTTTACTCTCTATCCCACCACTTTCTCTTTTCATCGTGTAGAGATCAAGAAGTGTTTGTGTTGGATGTTGTCCCGCACCGTCCCCTCCATTTATTACAGGTTTACTGGATATTTCTGCAGCAAGCTTTGCTGAGCCTTCGTATGGATGTCTTATTACAATGATATCTGCATACCCTTCGATAACCTTTATAGTGTCTGAGAGAGATTCTCCTTTCATTATCGACGTTCCTTCGATTGTAGAGAATCCTATAACTCCCCCACCGAGGCGTAACATTGCTGTTTCAAAGCTGAGTCTTGTCCTTGTGGATGGTTCGAAGAAAAGCGTTGCAAGTATTTTTCCCTTAAGGATCTCTGATCTCTTTTTACCCTCTGCTATTGGAAGCATTTTGTCAGCTTCTGATAGAATAAGCTCTATTTCCTCCTTGGTTAGGTCCCTAATTGATATTATGTCTCTACCCTTTAGCGAGGTCATATGAAGCCCGTGTTAAGTAATACTAGTCTTGTTTAAAAGTGTTTATCATATAGTGTGCATGGTTGCCCGAATGTTTCTATGATTACCAAAAATACTATTGTATTTATTTGACGAAATAGTCTTTTATGATGATCACACTTAGTGGCTAGTTATCCTCTGATATATACTTTTACGCGTTGATGATTCACGATGCACTAAACATTTAAAAATCTCTACGTGAAGTAATAACTGAGATCATATTTATTTGAACATAATGGTTAATGAAAAATTCGGCAAAAAAGCTTATGATTTTCATGATATTAAATACTAAAACTATAAGATCAATATATTATATTGCAAGAATGCTTTAATGGCGGTTAGAACCTAATGCAAGTCACTAAATGCATAACTAAGTGGGCTGTCTCATGTTTAGTATTTATTCTTGGCTTGTTTTATTTGGTGTCTTGGATGAGGTCCTAGGGGGTGGTGGGGAGTACTCTCAAGACTGGTTGGATAATCCCCACGCGAATAAGATTGTCGAGATCGTGGGGAAGCATGATAGAATTACCCTCGAAAACCCGAAAACGTTCCCCAAAAACCCTCCAATGAAACTATAAGAGAGAAGGTCAGCCATTACACAAGTTACGGCTAACCAGAACGCTCCTATCACCCGCATGCCCACGCGCATCATTAACAGAACCAACTATAAACATATTGCCTTATGAAACTGTTCTTGTCTTTGTGAGCATTCGTGAGTGTTTATGAGCGTTTGCATGTCATCGGGGTTCAAAATGTTTAAAAAATAGGATGAGGGCTTAAAGATTTTAGTAATCCCTCCCACACTTCTTCCACTATCCGAGATGTGGGAGCAGACTGAAGTCCCAAAACGGGCAGGTATAACATCTGGATACGGGGAGAAGGCCAATGACATGCTCCCCCATGAACCCAGAGGGGAGCTGAGGCTAATGAGTCCCAAGTCCGCCGTGAGCGTGGATCCTAATGAAAGGCTCCT
>QMTT01000262.1 GCA_003663565.1 Thermoplasmata archaeon | reverse complement strand
TGTAGTAGTTAATGAAGTAATAGGTAGGGAACCTATATATAATATTGTTGCTTTAATAGAATCAGCCAGTTTTGAGGTGACTGATGGTATATGAGCCTTAATTTCAGAGTTAACATGGATGTATCTGGAACAAAGAGTAAATTAATAGATTTAAAAAGTGATACAGCAAAGATTGATACTGAACTTGAAAAAACTAAAGTTAAGGCTATGACTTATTGGTCATATATAAATCAAGTTACGTCAATGGCTCTATCTATGCTTTCAAATGTGGCGGAGACTGAGGCTGAACAACAGAGTATAAGAACCGCACAGTTAGTTCAACAGAGTATCATGGGGGAAATATCATTTCTACAAATAGGATTTCAAGCTGCAGCGGCTTATGCATCTGGTAATATAGCCCAAGGAGTATTGTTAAGTATGTTGGCGGCTGGAATGCAATCGACTATTGTGAGGAATATTGCCGCTGAGGTAGAATCAAGGCGGATACAAGCATCTATGGAGCAAATAAAGGCGGAATTGGAGGCGTATAGTAGTTGAAAGTGTATATAGACGATGTAGAAGTAACAGAGGCTTTTAATATAAAAGTTAATCAAATAATGAATGCTATCGATAGCGCTACTTTTAATATTCCTAATGTGAGAACTATTAATGATTCAACCGCTTATGATGCGTGGGTTGATAAGATTCAGACAAGTAGTGTAAGGATAGAGAAAGATCCATATATTTTATTCAGAGGTTATATATCTTCTGTGAGCGGGAATGATGTATTGACCATCAATTGTAAGTCAGATTTAAATCGTTTAACGTGGAAAAATCTCCCATCAGAGGCAACGGATTTTGTTGTTTTTCAAGGGAAAGTGGCGGGAGTTAGTGGAACTACCATCACAGTTGAAGATGAGGATGAGAACAGCCCAGATTGGAGCGCTGATGACCTTATAGATGATTATGTCGTAGTTAGTGATTCTACTAAGGGAGAAACAGAAGTGCAATTAGCAAGGGATAGTTTAAGTTATCTTGGATATGACAGTATATACAGCACACCACATGAAGCAGATAACGGTAATTATACAGATGTTGAAAATTCTGATACTCCAAGCGGTGATGATTATTGGATCAAATGGGAGTCAAATAGTCTTGGAACTGGAAGCTTAAATCAAACTGGTAAAAAATATATCGGTATAGGCTTAGGGCTTGAAAATTATTCTATAGCAAAAACGTCTACTATCAATAAAATTGAAGTTGAGATGTTTTACTCAGTAAAAACAGAACCATTTATTAATTATCATTCAGACTTCTCACTCTACACTTATTTAAGTAAAAATAATGATTTATCATATCCCTTTGAAGTTATTAATACATACACCAAGTCATTTCCCGCCTCTACAGATGAAAAGGTAGTTTATGTTAATACAACTTACAGCCTTGGTGAATCTAATCAAGAGAATGTATTTGTTAAAGGCGCCAGTTATTGGGAAGGAGGATATATAGGCGTAGGATTTTATGCTCCAGAATTCTTAACAGAACACGATACATGTTATATTTTAGTCGCTTTAAAAACATTAAAAGTGAAGGTTTATTATGATACTGGCACGTTTGATGTTATAAATGTTAAAATAACCGACAATACCTCTAATACATTAACTACATCCACCAATTTTACAAATGAAGGGGTGAGTGTAGGTGATTCAGTTATGGTCGGTAAGCCTATGAGTGAAGCCTTTGATAACGTTTTAATAGGCGCTGTATCAAAATCCCCTTATATAATTTATGATAGTGTTGATTTAGGGATAGCACAACAATGGACGGGACCTACTCAATACCAATTATTTAAAAGTTTGTGCGACTTAAACGCCTTTGATTATTACTGCTGGTATGATAGCGCAACGGCTTTATATGCAAGGGCTGAAGATAATTTTTATACATATTCCACCCCTTTATCTGACTTTAAAACACCAAAGAATTTAGAGGTGCAAGACAATAAATATGGCTATATAGAGATCTGGTGGAGTGGGCAAACTGACGGCGATAATCCCGTGAGAATTGCCACTGGTAATGGATTAGAGAGTACATACTCTGAAATACATAAAGAAATACTTACATACGGTGAGGCCTATAATCTTGCAACTAAATTGGCTGATAAGTACGCCGATTATCATAAAAACGTAGAGCTTGAATGGGATGATTTCCAAATACTTAGACTTGCTTGGAAGTGTAATTTTAATGTTTATGGAATTTCCTACACCGATATAATCTTAAGACGGCTGGAATACACCTATAATAACGGAATTTATAAAACCAAGGCATATTTTGGTGGCGGACATACCCCACCTTATGAGAAACTTGGAATGACTATAGGGGATATAACAAAACGGCTTAATAATAACGATAATCTGGCATTAACAAGGGCATATAACCCATCTTTAAGCACGGTTCAATGGAACAATATATTAGGGCGACCATCTACATTCACTCCTTCTTCTCATCATGCATCTCATGAGGAAGGTGGTTCTGATGAGATAGATATTAATAATCTTGCTGGAACACTTGATCCAAGTAAAATTGAGATGGATTCAGTGAATTCTGATTACGACACACTCCAAGAATGGTTTCAAGCAGTTCAGA
>QMTT01000261.1 GCA_003663565.1 Thermoplasmata archaeon | reverse complement strand
TCCTGAACGTCCAGACTACTCAATTAGTGAGTACGGACAAAGGTTCGATTGCTTAATTCAGTTTGATGTATGGACTGAAACGCATATAGAAGCAGAAGAATTAGCTGACTGGTTCGAGGATTTCATGTACAAATATACTGGAGTGTACCAAAAGAACGGAGTACACCAAGTATTGTTTTGGAAAAGAATGAAGGACGAGACAGCTACTGCTTGGAGAAACGACATTGTTCATAGATCCTTGGTCTATTACGTTCAAATAGAGAATATGTATTATGTGGATATAAAGAATGTTGAAGACATAAACTTTACGATCAGGCTCATAAGAGCTGTTCCAAGTGGATTTCAACTTTAAAAGAAAAGAAAAGGAGGATATAAATTATGGCAAGTCCGAGATTTCCTAACATTCCGGGCGTAGATGTCGAAATACAAGACGGAAATCTGAAAATCCCTAGACCTACTAGGGGACCAGTTGTCGTTTTGTTAGGTAAGACAACTTCTACGCAAGTACGGGCTGACGGTATACGTTATGCAGAGCCTTTTGAGCCTTATGGATTAGGCATAGATCCTTTAGATGTAGCGAATAGATTCAAGAATGACGATGGAACTTATTCTGAAGTATCTAAAGCTATACTAGAATCTTATGCTGCGGGAGCAAAAGACGTAGTTGCAGTTAACATTGAAGCTAGTGGTATTAGTACCGATCAGCAAAGATACGATGCTTTACAAGAAGCTTATTATAATTTACAGAATTTTGAATCAATTGACATCGTGGTACCTGTAGGGACTACTATTGATGCCAGTGGTCTAGATAGTGATAAGAATTTTGGATATCAGTTGGCTAACTTCTGTTATCAAGTTACTAGAAATAATAATGAAGCAATAGGGATACTAGGGACAGCTCCGGCTAATACTAGTGGAACTCCTTCATTATCTGATACTAACTTTTGGGTAAATAGACTAAGTAGCTTTGATGGAGTACTAAGCATTTATGACGGCGTTACTGACGTTAATGTTGATGATATTCCTGAAAACTATGAATTCTATGGCTCTAATGATGAAGATCATGCAAGCTTACTGAATCCTACTCCTGTAGTAAGAGCGTCGGCTGCTCAAGATCAAGATGGAACTCCAATTGATGTTGGAATGTACATTAGTGTTTGTGCGATGGATGTGAACATGTACAACGCAGCTGCACCTAGAAACCCAGGATTTTACACAGGGAATGGAGCAAGTGCATACGCAGGTATGGTGGCTGCTTTACCTTCTCAGGAAGCTCCAACTAATAAGATTATTGCTGGAGTGACTATACAGAAACCTCTATCTAAGCCTCAGTTACAGAAGCTTAATAGATCAAGGTTTGTGTGTCTAGAGCAGAAGGATAAAGGGTTAGTAGTTTCTAATGCTATGACTGGTGCGTTTAATGTTAATTATTACAGTAGGTCTGATTTTGTTAATCTGACATCTGTGAGAATTGTATATGATGCACTAGAGTTAATTAGAAAAGTTGGGGATCCTTTTGTAGGGGGACCTAATAATGCAGCGAGGAGAAACGCTTTAGATTCAGCTATAGATAGTGCTTTAGGTAGTATGGTAGTTGCTGGAGCAGTCCAGAACTACAATTATAGCATACAATCAACTCCAATAGATCAGATACTCGGATACATTAATGTTAATCTAGAAATTGTACCTGCTTTTGAGGTTAAGAAGATTAATGTTATAGTGGGATTACGGGCATCACTTTAATACTATAGGCATAATGACCTATAACAGAAACTAGAGAAAGGAGATATTGATATGGCTGTTAGTGAATACACGAAAAGTTATAACTCTTTTTCAGGGGTTGACATTCAAGCAACCTTTGCGGGTAAAGTAATCGGGGAAGTTCAAGGCGTTAGTTATTCTATCACCAGAGAGAAAGCCCCTATTTACACGATGGGAAGCCCTAACCCTAGAGCGTTTTCAAGGGGGAAAAGAGGAATTGCAGGAAGCTTGATTTTTACTGTATTTGATAGGAATTCATTGCTGGATTCTATCCGTAACTTGGATTTAAATGAGAACAACGTGGACAGATTCTATGGCTATGAGTTTGAGAGACAACGCTTCGCAAATGGAAGAGAGTCTCAAGACAACAGGTTAGTCAATGATTTTGCTAACTTAATAACTACAGGTGAAACCGGGGAAGCTCAAAGTCCAAGACAATGGATGGTTCCTTACTACACTGATCAGATTCCTCCGTTTGAAATTGTTCTAACGGCAGCGAATGAATACGGGCACGTAGGTAGCATGGCTGTTATAGGCTGTGAAATCTTAAATGAAGGTTGCGGGATGTCTATTGATGACATTGTGACAGAGGAGCACTATACTTTTGTTGCAAGAGAAATCAAACATTGGAAACCTTCTAACAATGCTGGTGTTAGTGCTGGTGAAAGAGCGGTTGCAGGAGAGAATGGTTACGTAGGATAATAAATTGGAGGTACGGAGGGGGGGGGGGGGGGAACCCCCCCCCCTTTAAAATTTTATGGCAAAATGTTAAAAGTCTGGTTTTTTTTTTAAAAAAGCGTTAAAACCTCCTTATGGGGGTTCCTTTCCCAAAATCCAAAAGGGTTTTTTTTACACCTTTCTCTGT
>QMTT01000260.1 GCA_003663565.1 Thermoplasmata archaeon | reverse complement strand
GAGGTCATTGAGATTACGGATAATACCGTTAAGACCATGACAGATCCACCTGTGAAGTTCATCCGCTCTGGGATTCAACGTCCCATCGGGGGGCTGAACACTGAGGCTCTCCCAAATGATCTGTTCCTGTTGAGGAAGTATGTCCCGTTCAAGGCTGAGGAAGATTTCACCCTGTTTGTGGCCTGGTTGCTGTCCTGCTTGAACACCCATGGTGGATATCCGCCCCTTTTCCTGGTGGGAGAGCAAGGATCGGCTAAAAGTACAACCACCGCCATCATCAAGAACCTCCTGGATGAGTCCAGTGTCCCCCTTCGGAACCTGTCAAAAGGGATGAAAAACCTCATGATCGCTGCCAGCAACGATTTCATCCTCTGCTATGACAACATCTCCAAGATCACGGATGACCAGTCAGACAATATATGCAAGTTGGCGACCGGGGCAGGTTTTACCACCAGGAAACTGTATACAACCCTTGAAGAATCGCAACTCAGCTGCAAGAACCCGACTGTGTTCAATAGCATCAGCATCTCCCCAGCCCGACAGGACCTGGCGGACAGGTCGGTAGTTGTGGGTCTCACTTTTATTCCGCCAGAGGTCAGGAAGACCAACAAGGAAATCTGGGATTCCTGGCAGCAAGACCGTCCCGCAATCATGGGCGCTCTGTGTAATGCTGTTTCTGCCGCCTTGAAAAACTATGACCAGGTTGATGAGTCCAATTTGCCCCGAATGGCTGACTTCGCAAAATGGGTAATCGCTGCGGAGGAGCGTCTTCCCTGGAAACAAGGTGTTTTCATGGAGACCATGCGGAACCTCAGGACCAAAATGGTTGAAGACGCTGTTGATGCAGATTCCACTGCAATGGCTGTTATCAAGATGATGAAGGGTCGTGATACCTGGACAGGGAACGCGTCGGAACTCCTGGATAGGCTGGATGAGTGCATTGATCAAGGTAAACATAAATACCCGGATTTCCCTAAGCTCCCGAACCAGCTGTCCCGGAACCTTAACAGGATCTCCGCTTTCCTGAGGGAAAAAGGCCTCCTGGTTGAAAAAAGACATTCCGGCCAGCGGTTCATCAATATCACACGAATCCCTGCTGCAGAAATGGAAAAACCTGTTCAGAATGATGATATGGAAAAACGGATGCAGTTGGTTCAGGAAACTATTCCTACTGGTTATCTTCCCCCCGAAGCTGTCGATGCTCCGGAAGAACCAGATGCTGAAGAACCTGAATCTACAACATCATCTTTTAATATAACCGATTATTAGTCATTTTAACTAACGGTGGCCGGTCATCGACGGATGGCTGGCTCCCCTTTAAATTTAAAGGAAAATAGTATGGATTTAAAAAGTATAAATAAAGGCAAACTGATTCATGGTGATTGTTTGGAAGCTATGCAATCAATTCCAGACGATAGCATTGATCTTGTTTCAACTGACCCACCTTATGGGTTGAAAATACAAAACCAAAAATGGGATAAAACTCAAACAGAGCTGGCTATTTGGATTCAAATAGTACGGATTTTAAAACCGGGTGGTTTTGCTTTTGTTATGAGCTCGCCTCGACAGGATTTAATGAGTGGTCAGATAAATTTGCTCCAACAAGCCGGGTTCATAATCAATTTTATGTCTCTATATTGGGTATACAGTAGGCGAAATGTGGCAAAAGGTAAAAACATTGGGGCTGAATTAGCAGGCTTGCCTGGTCTGGAAAAACTTGATGGTGCTTTTTCTGGGTTTCAGCCCAAACCCGTAACAGAGGTAATTTTGATAGCTATGAAGCCTCTGGCGGAAAAAAGTTATACGGATCAGGCAATAGCAAATGGTAAGGGCGTAACCTTTCTGAAGGATTGCCATATTCCGTTTAAAAATAGGCATTCTATGATCGAGAAAAAGTTCATGTCCAACATTATCGTTAGCGACAATGCTTTCGACCAGTTTGAAAATGAATGTGGTGATATTGAACTCGCCGACAACAAAGGGAACTCTTTTCGATTTTCCCTTGATTCCTGGGCAAAACATACGCTTCCCTATTTAATGGTCCAAAAACCCATAAAAAAGGAAACAGAATTCGGATTAAGCGAATTGGATCACCAAGAAATCCTTTCCCCTCACCTGGGGCAAAAAAGCTTTGATGATCATGGAAAAATTATACCGAGGTTAAGAAAGAACATCCACCCAACGGTAAAACCGATTGAGCTCATGGCTTATCTAACCGCACTTGGTTCCCGGCCAGGAGATTTGGTTTTAGATCCGTTCTGCGGTTCAGGAACCACCTGTGTTGCTGCAATGATCATGGGTCGTAAATTTATCGGCATTGAAAAAGAGCTGGTTTTCAGTGAGATAGCGAAAGCCCGCCTGTCTAATATCACCGGTCAAATGAAGAAGAAAGATTTATCCGAGACTATCAATAGCCCGAAGATTGCAACGGTTACCAAGTTGTCCGAGGTTGAATCAATCAACCTTCGCTGGTGCGATGATACCGTCATTGACATGCAGGCTATTCCATCGGTCATTGATCATGCCATAAATGGTCTTTTGGAAAAGACCAGGTATGAGAATTTTGAAATAACAACCACATTTAAACCCCAGAAGCCAGCAAATCCTCCCAAGGAAAAGGATAATGT
>QMTT01000259.1 GCA_003663565.1 Thermoplasmata archaeon | reverse complement strand
TGTATTGCAATTCCCAACAGAAGTAAGAATATGCCAGCTGGTATTAGCCACTTTAACCAATTGCTTAAGCTAGTCTGCCCGCCAAATAACTTACTAAGCCTTACGTACGTTCTGAGTTCGTGAGCTTTCAAAGCTGAAGCCATTGCATAAACGTTTGCGTTATCAACCCACTTAGCTGCATATACTGGATCTACAGCAACCATTATTCTCAGTCCTTTGTCTAGATGTGGCTTAATAACTGCGAAAGCCTCCTTGACGTTTAATCCCCTTTCATTGTTATTAGAAGACTTGAAAAAGTTGAATCTCTTCTTAGCTACTTTTTGCTTTTTTGCAGAATCTTGAGCGTTGAGATACTCGTTAATCTGACTAATGATTTCTTTTAGAGCTTCTTCTTTTGCATCCTTCTCTTCTTGCAAATCAGTCATGAGAAACCACCTCTAAAGATATGTTATTCTTTTCAGCAAATTCTACAAGCTTGTCTTTGTTCCAGCCGATCTCTGACAGTTGCTGTAAATCTGCTAATGCTTTTATATCACATGCTATACCGCAAGTTCCATACACAACTACAATAGGAACGCCATCCAAGAAGTGCACAGTGTTGTTTGACGAGACTATGTAACCCAACGACTTTTCCTCGTCAATCCACACGAAACCGCTTGAGTGATCTGCAAGATACTTTTTTACTACCCTTGAATCGTTGAATTCTAATACAAGATACTTCTTAGTCAACTTTGCAATCAAGAAATCTATGCAAGATGGTGTTAAAAATACTATAGCCATTAACTGCATAGATCCTAGAACACCAGCAGTAATCATCGCATACAATCCAAATACAGCGTACTTCTGAGTGTAGAAGAATAGTATTGCACCTACGATTGCTAAAAGCGCTGGAAATACCGTTCCAATTTTGAGTAGATTTCTCAATTAAAGCCACCCCCAAAAACCATTTCTCTTCCCGTCGGCGTTGTGCTCTAACACATCTCTGCGTTCGAATATCGTTTTTGGAGCTAGATCCAGCAACTTAGCCTTAAGACTCTTCCGCAATCTGATATAAGCCGTATCCTCAGCCTGTAAATCTATAATTATGAATGCAAGTCTGTTCTTGTTTACTTCTTCAATTGTTAACCCGAACGCAAACTGTAAATTTTCTTGCTCCTTCAACCCTAAGAGTTGAACTGCTAGGTCATCTTCATCGAGATAACTTGTTGCGGCATCCCATCCAACGTACGGATTAAACCGCTCTAACAACTGCTTGTCAATTTTGTGTGGATATGCGAAATGGAAAATTATGCTTCTATCGACTTGCTTTGCCAACTCAACTGTCTTTGGATCGATTGCTGGTTTGTCTTGCTGAGCCTGAGGAGGTTGATTCTGATCAGGCTTTTTCCCAAACAGCATCAAACCTTCACCTCCTTATTTATATCAAACGCATTATAATGAATTACGTTATAAATCTGAGCGAGCGTTATGAAGACCATACCCAAGCTTACAATACTTATCGTGACTTTAGTAGCTAAATCTGCATCTTGTAGGTATACGAAGGGTGAAAACAAGTTTACAGCACAGAACAAAGCACATGCGCCAAGAATGCTCACCCTTCGAGTGATGTGACCCGCTATGTATAATGCTATCGCCCCACAAAAAAAGAGGGAAAACAAAAGCTCTGTCATGGCCCAACGCTGCCGCCACCCATACCTTGCACAATCCTAATTATAAATGCCGCCGCCAAGATTATTATTGCTATTGCGAATAGGTAGAATGCGTTCCAACTCATCGATTTGACGTTTTCTATGTAATTAATCGCTCCAGTGTCGTTCATTTGCTGTGCTATAGTTGTCGCCTGTCCGCCCAACTGCGACATGACTATTGCCGCAACAAATAGCACAACTGCAAGTGTAAGCGCCGTGATTACTACGCTAGCACCCTTTTTGTCTTTGATCAACTTCTTAACTGCTGGAACTCCCGCAACTAATGCTCCAAATATTGCTTCAATCATCCAGATTATCACCTCCTAACATTTAAAATTTTACATAGTTTTAAAAATAAGTTTTATGAAATAGTTTTATATAAGACGATTTAGTCATAAATATATATAACATGATTGATTTATTTAGAGATGACGAGTATAATGTATATGCGAACTGTAAAAGTGTTTGAACAGAGGACTAACACAGGTGTTCAATACCGCATGACCATTCCAAAAGATTTAGTTCAAAAATATAATTTAAACGGGTCTATAATGCTAATCGAGTGCGAAGATCACATTAGAATTTATCCTGCCGAAATAGTCAAAAAGAGAATTCTAATTAAATGAGGTGGTGTAATTGAATGTTCCTACGCCTCTTTTAGACCCAAACAAGCCGTTAAATTTCCACGTAGTTGTTTTGAATCATTTGATGGTTTTTAGTCAATCACTTGCGTATAGGCAATGCGATTACGAAGAAATGGTTAGAACGTTGGAAGGGTTGGTAACTCCAATAATGTCTCATGCCGAGAGAGCAGTTTTGAGGAAATACAAGCTTATTATGGCAGAATTATACGGTTATCTGCTATACTTTTACAAGGAGAAAAAGCAAAAATGTTCAGACGAGGAAGAATTAAAAAGAGTGGATAGAGAAGAAGAAGAGGATTTATAC
>QMTT01000258.1 GCA_003663565.1 Thermoplasmata archaeon | reverse complement strand
TATACTCTCTGCTGGGCATGAAGGTTGAGACTCTCGAGGATCTGTTAAAACCGATGGAGTTTGCAAAAAAACTGCTTCCGCCCCATATCAAGGGAAAGCACTATTTGCCCTATCTTGGGCCTCTTCTTGACGCGGGCATGGCAGCCATATTTGCCTATGAAATCAAGGAAGCCTTGAGAATAGTGAAACAGCCTGACTTTTATTTTCCCGAGGAAGATCCCGACCTTGAAAACGGGAAGAAGTGGCTCGGGCCGGCCGATGATGTTATTTTGAGAAAACGCGGTGTCGAGTTCGTGGACGGCACGGCCCCGGGCTTTGCGGCCATGGTGGGTGCGGCACCGGATCCTGAAATAGCAAAGATGATAGTCGAGGAATACCAGAAACGCAACCTCTACATCTTCTGCGCTGCCAACCATAACGGCACCACCCTTATAGACCAGCTTATAGAGATGGATGTTCAGATCGGGTGGAACACCCGTATAGTTCCGTTTGGTCCGGACATCTCTTCAGCCGTGTTTGCGCTTGGGTTTGCAAACAGGGTGGCAATGGCTTTCGGCGGTGTTCAGCCCGGCGATTACAAGAAGATACTGCGTTACAACAAGAACCGCGTCTTCGCTTTTGTAAACGCTCTTGGCGACATCGGTACCGAGTGGGCCTGCGCGGCGGCTGGCTGCGTGAACTGGGGTTTCCCCACACTGGCCGATACCGATATTCCGGAGATACTGCCGACAGGTATCTGTACATATGAACATATTGTCGCAAATGTCCCGCACGATGAGCTTGTGCAGAGATCGGTTGAGGTGCGCGGCCTTTTGGTTACCGTTTCCGAGATCGACATTCCCTGTTCATTCGGCCCGGCCTACGAAGGTGAGCGCGTCCGCGGCAAGGACCTCTTTTGCCAGATGGGCGGCGGCAAGACACAATGCACCGAGCTTGTCAAGATGGCCGACATGAAGGAGATCGAGGACGGCAAGGTCGAGGTGGTAGGCAAGGATATTCCCGACTTAAAGGAAGGCGATGTGCTTCCGCTGGGTATTTACGTCCAGATTGCCGGCCGTGAGTTCCAGGAGGATTTCGAGCCGATCCTGGAACGCCAGATCCATCATCTTGTCAACTATATCCAGGGCGTTATGCACATAGGTCAGCGTGATATTTCCTGGGTGCGTGTAAGCAAGGCTGCTGTTGAGAAGGGTTTCACCCTGAAGGATATCGGCGTTGTCCTGCATGCAAAGATGCACCAGGATTTCGGAAAGATTTTAGACAAGGTCCAGGTCACCCTCTATACCAACAAAAAGGATGTTGACAAGATGACGGCAAAGGCCCGTGCCGAGTACAAGCACAGGGACGAGCGTGTCGACAAGATGACAGACGAGGATGTCGATCTTTTCTACTCCTGCACGTTGTGCCAGTCCTTTGCGCCCAATCACGTGTGCACCGTCAGCCCCGAGCGTACCGGCCTTTGCGGGGCATACAACTGGATGGACTGCAAGGCTTCCTATGAGATCAACCCGACAGGTCCGAACCAGCCGATAGAGAAGGGCGAGTGTCTGGATCCTGTGCTGGGCCAGTGGGCCGGGGTCAACGAGTTTGTCAAGAAGGCGTCCAGGGGTGCTGTGGAGCGTTACAACCTCTACTCCATGATGCACGATCCGATGACGACATGCGGGTGCTGTGAGTGTATCGCGGCTGCACTTCCGGGTCTCAACGGGTTTATGACCGTGAACCGTGAATATATGGGTGAAACGCCCTGCGGCATGAAGTTCACCACACTTGCAGGCGTTATGGGCGGCGGTGCGGTTTCTCCGGGGTTTGTCGGCCATTCCAAGTTTAACATCACTCAGGCGAAGTTTCTCAAGGGTGACGGAGGCCTGCTCCGGATGGTCTGGATGCCCAAGATGCTGAAAGAGGAGATCAAGGAGCGTCTGGACGCAAGGGCTGCGGCACTTGGCGTTCCCGACCTGTATGACAAGATAGCTGACGAGACCATAGGGACCACGGAGGAAGAGATAAGGCCTTTCCTGGAAGAGAAGGGACATCCCGCACTCTCCATGGATCCTTTAGTTTAATCCCGGGTGCCGGCCGGCCTTATGCCGGCCGCACAGGGTTGATAAGATTCCAATAAATTCCAGATAAAGGAGAGAACAATGGCATTAACGGGAATTCAGATTTTCAAGCTCCTTCCGCAGACGAACTGCAAGGAGTGCGGTGCTCCGACATGCCTTGCTTTTGCGATGAATCTGGCAGCTGGAAAGGCGGAGTTGGACAGCTGCCCGTACGTTTCGGACGAATCAAGGGAAAAACTTGCAGAGGCGTCGGCACCGCCTATCAGGCCTGTAAAGCTTGGCAAGGGTGTACGTGAACGGATGGCCGGTGGAGAGACCGTGCTCTACCGTCATGAGAAAACTTTTTACAATCCAACGGTTCTTGCTGCGTGTATCGATGGCGGTATAAAGAAGAAGGATCTCGAGACCAAGCTCAAGGCCTGGAACGCAATACAGTACGAGCGTGTCGGCTTGAACCTGCGACCGGAAATGGCGGCCGTGAAAGATACCGGCGACGCTAAGGCGTTTGCGGCTACGGCAAAGACCATCGCCGAGGCATCCGAGTTCAAGGTAATACTCACGGCAGAGGACGGTGATACCAT
>QMTT01000257.1 GCA_003663565.1 Thermoplasmata archaeon | reverse complement strand
GCATTTAATTCTCCAGGATATGGTGGCAGAGTTGAGGGGCAGTTGACCATGAGTGCTACAGCACCATTTGATCTGGACTTCACCTTAAGTGGTCTGCGGCATGTTACATATACCTTGATGGCCTTTATCGACCTTGACCAAGATGGTGAAGTTGATGAGTGGGAGCCACAGGGGCTGGCTCGTGATAAGGCCTTTGGCTCTCACTACCAGTATCGTGCGGATGCGTATGGTCTTGGTAAGTTCTCGCTATCAGGCGTGGATCATGTTTATAACGCCAGTATTTTGATACGTGATCGTGACACTGATAATGACAATGTTATGGATGGCTGGGAGTGGCTAAATATGCATAACTCTCCAAAGGGTATGACTTATGGTGGTGATGATGATATGGATAACGATGGTCTCAGCAACCTGGAGGAATATGGACTGAATTCAGATCCAACTAATTCGGATAGTGATGGTGATGGTCTCTCTGATGGTGATGAAGTTGATATATATGGATCATCACCAACAAGTGGTGACAGTGATGGCGACAGTCTGCTAGACGGCGATGAAGTCAATATGGGATTGAGTCCAGCTAATGCTGATGATGATGGCGATGGAGTTCCTACCTATATAGAAGTCACCTGGGATAGTATCGCAGGTTCGATTGGAACATCTGACATGGATCCATTGAGTGGTGATTCTGATGGTGATGGAGTGGGTGACTTGATGGAGATTGCTTCAGGGTCCAACCCGATTGATGATTCATTTGCATCTGTTATAGCGATCGGCAACATATCGCGTCCATTTGACTCTATATCATGGGATGTTGGCGCTAATGACCAGTCTATTGATGTGACATATATTGTTGAATACAGCTTGGATATGGTGACATGGACTGCTGTTGGAGAGTTGACTGACGATGGTGACAACTTTGAAACGGTGACAAAAGGTGGAATATATGCACCAGAAGAAGGTGGATTCTATCGGTTGCGGTTGGTTATTCGATAGGAAGAGAACGATAAAGGCTAAACGATAAACGCTGAACGGGGATGGGGGGACTGGTCTCTGGTCGCTGGTCTTTTGTCGGTCTGTTGGTCTTTTGTTTGCTTGGGTTTTGTCTGCGTTTATCGGATGTTCTGTCTGCGGTTGAGAGAGATTTGCAGTTGGTGATTGATGCCGAAGTTGAATGTTTTGGGATTGTGATATAAATGATAGAAATAGAATGGATACAAACTTGCGTCAGAAATAATCAATATTATTTTTCTAGACATGCCGACCAAGAAAGGCAAAATGATAATCTCACTATAGTTGAGATTGAAGAAGCGTTGTTAAGCGGCATGGTTATTGAGAATTATGATGATACAGGGCGAGGAGAAAGTTGTCTTGTGGCGGGGTTTACGAATCAAGGAAAACCTATACATGTTGTGGCTGGGCGGCGTGGGCATGACCTTGTTGTCGTCACCGCATATATTCCCACCCCACCGAAATTTAAAAATCCATATGAAAGAGGGTAATTATGATTAAAATTTGTAATTTTTGTGGAAATAAAAATTCTAACAAGACGGTTGCACAGTATATCTATAGGAATAATGGCAGATTTATGATTGTTGATGATGTTCCTTGTGAACAGTGCGAATATTGCGGTGAGCAATATTTCGCAGCAGATGTACTTAAGAAAATTGAGGAAGATTTTACTGCAGTATATTCTCATAAGAAAAAAGCAACGCAAGAGATAGTTATTCCTGTTGAACAATTTGCTTTTGCTTAGGTTTTGTCTGCGGTTGAGAGAGATTTGCAGTTGGTGGCTCATGTTCTGGCTGATTTTTGGGTGGGATGTGCCTCTCGGAGATAGGCACGTACTGGTGGTAGATTGATTTGATATTTGATTAGTGGAGATTTATCCATCTAAGCGGCGATTAGTGTGGATAAGTAGTTTATTTCAGGGTTTCAGCCTTTCAGAATTTGCCACTTCGTTGCTGTTGAATACAACAGCCAGTTGTGAATACACTGCGCAGCTTTTGTTTTTTAGTGGTTGATTGACTTTTGTTGTGCATCGTTCTATTATGCGTGGATTATTTATTAAAGGAGATATGGGTTTATGAAGAAATTATTAAGTTGTATGGCTTTGATTATGACTATGGTTACGCTTACGGGGTGCGAGTGGGGCAGTTCTGGATCAGATAGTTCATGGAGTGACAGTTATAGTTGGGTTAACTTTTCGGGGGCTTATCGTCCACCTTCTGGTAAATCAACTTTAGTTACATCATTTGGCGGTGCGACATCAACTGGAACATCAACGACATCAAATGGCGTTACAGTTATTTATGGTACGGAAACTATATCTCTCGGTTCTGGTGATGGAATTACTGACACTTTATTTACTGGACTTTTGAAAAGCCCTGTTACAGCAAGAAGTGTAACTGTTGAGGTGGGTTCTTGGCGTCTGGCTGATAGTGATGGAGATGGTAACTTGATTGCTCTAGATGGTAGTGGCACTGGTAGCGTTACATATAACACTGGTCAGATCAGTGTTAGTTGGCTGAATCCTCCAGATGCAGGAGCAGAGGTTATGGTTACATACACTTGGGTTATAGATGATGGTGAGGGTGGTGGCACTGACCCTGGTGATGGTGGTGGCGACGGCAATGTGTCCAAAATATATTCT
>QMTT01000256.1 GCA_003663565.1 Thermoplasmata archaeon | reverse complement strand
TGCAGGGGTTCCAGCTCTGGTGGCGGTCCATCAGGATGCTACGGGCAAAGCCTTGGATATTGCCCTGGCCTACGCCAAGGGCATCGGCGCAACCAGAGCCGGGGTCATTGAAACGACCTTTAAGGAGGAAACGGAAACGGATTTGTTTGGGGAACAGTGCGTTGTGTGTGGGGGTGTTTCTGAACTGATTAAAGCAGGTTTTGAAACACTCGTAGAAGCGGGTTATCAGCCGGAAATTGCCTACTTTGAATGTTTGCACGAACTGAAGTTAATAGTAGATCTTATATATCAGGGTGGCATATCTTATATGCGTTATTCCGTGAGCGATACCGCTGAATATGGTGATCTCACGAGGGGACCAAGAATTATATCAGAAGAAACCCGCCAAACAATGAAGGAAATCCTCAAGGAAATTCAAACTGGCGCATTTGCTAAGGAATGGATAGTTGAAAACAAGGCGGGGCGTCCCATGTTTCAGGCGCTCCGGAAGTGCGGGCGTGAACACCTGATAGAGCAGGTAGGTAAGACATTGCGATCCATGATGCCCTTCCTTGAAGCCAAGGAAGCTCCGGCGGATTAGAAAAATGCGGGGTGACTCCATTCCGATCGTTCGTGAAGGATACCCCTTTATAGGTCTGGTAGCTTTCCTAACTTTCATACTGGCGATATTGCACCTCCAAGTTCCAGCCCTGCTCGGGCTGGCAACAACCTTTTTTGTCACTTACTTTTTCCGTAATCCAGATCGGATTGTACCCACCGATCCGGATGCCGTTGTGGCTCCCGCCGATGGTAAAGTCATTGCCATAGAAACAAACAAGCCCGCCTTGCCTTTCTTTTCCCAAGAAGAATTCACTCGGATAAGCATTTTTATGTCAATTTTCGATGTTCACGTAAATAGAGCTCCATGTGCCGGATGCATAGAAGATATGAAATATTTCAGAGGAAAGTTCATAGCAGCCCAAAAGGAGAAATCTTCCGAGAAAAACGAGCGAAATTGTATCTTGCTGAAGACTAAGTCTGGAAGTCCGGTGGTGGTTGTGCAGATTGCAGGGCTTATTGCAAGACGCATTGTTTGCTGGAAAAAGGTTGGAGAAGGTGTTAATGCGGGGGAACGCATAGGAATGATTCGATTTGGATCCAGGGTGGATGTTTTCGTGCCCGCCACATGGCGTCTCGAAGTTCGGGTGGGAGCCAGGGTTAGGGCCGGTGAGGATGTAATATGCAGACAGATGTGAAGAAAAAAGCACGTACTAATAAAAGAAGGAAAAAGAGCCGTGATCGACGGAAAGGGATTTATATATTACCAAATCTGTTGACCACAGGAAACCTCTTTGCCGGGTTTGTTTCTATCGTAAGTACGATAGACGGTCAGTACGAAAAGGCTGCCATAGCTATATTGATTTCCTGGATCTTCGACATACTGGACGGAAAGGTTGCCCGGCTGTCTCAATCGGCCAGCAGGTTTGGCATAGAGTATGATTCGCTGGCAGATCTAGTGGCTTTTGGTGTAGCACCATCAATCTTGATTTACCTTTGGGCACTAAAACCTCTGGGGCGAACAGGATGGTTGGCCGCTTTTGTGTTCATGGCCTGTGGGGCTTTGAGGCTTGCGAGATTCAACGTCCAGGCATCTACGGAAGCAAAGCACTTTTTTACCGGTTTACCCATCCCAGGAGCGGCAGGTTTCATAGCCACCATCACGCTATTTCTATACCCCAAGGTACCAAATCCAGGGGTTACCTTTTCGTGGGTCCTCCTGTGTTTGACCTTTATCATCGGCCTTTTGATGGTAAGCAACATCAAGTACAGCGCTTTTAAGGAACTGGACTTCGTAAAGGCAAGGCCAGTACCGGTTATTCTTGCGTTCGTTTTAATTCTGGTTACAGTTGCGGCAAAACCAAGACTAATGCTATTTGCCATCCTGACGGCTTACGTTCTTTCTGGCCCATCTTTCCACATCACAAACCTGTTCAAATATCGTCAAATAGGACGTGATAATTCGTCAGCTTCAGATCAGCTAAACGAAAATGAACACATAGCGGAAAGGGAAGCCAAATGAGCGGACAAACACTGGCGGAAAAAATTCTTTCGACCCACACTGACAACGGCGTAGCTAGAGCTGGTGATTTGGTTGAGGCAAGGGTTGATTTCGCCTTTGGAAATGACGTAACTGCACCTATTGCTATAAAAACTTTCAAAGAGGCTGGGGCAAAAAAAATTTTCGATCCATTGAGGTTAGCTCTTATCCCTGACCATTTCACGCCAAATAAGGATATAGCTTCTGCAAATCAGGTAAAAGTACTGAGAGATTTTGCGCGAGAATTTGGCCTGCCTTATTTTTTTGAAATCGGGCGGGTGGGAATAGAGCACGCGTTACTTCCCGAGCAGGGACTTGTGCTTCCCGGAGATGTAGTTGTTGGTGCTGACAGCCACACATGCACCTATGGGGCATTGGGAGCATTTGCCACCGGAGTAGGCAGCACCGATCTTGCGGCGGTAATGATGACCGGGCGAGTGTGGTTCAGGGTGCCTGAATCCATAAAGTTTGTTTTTAAAGCGGAATTACCCCGGTGGGTTGGTGGCAAAGACTTGATTCTCTATACCATAGGTCAGATAGGTGTTGACGGGGCGCGGTACGAAGCCATGGAGTT
>QMTT01000255.1 GCA_003663565.1 Thermoplasmata archaeon | reverse complement strand
CGAGGTGCAACGGTGAGGGAAGCATCGCAGAGTGGGAGTCCTTCGTGATAGGATACGTGGTTATTCAGATACCTGTAAGAGTAACTGATAATACGATCCCGACTGAAGTGGGGTATATAAAGAGGGAAAAGGCGTGCATTATTCTCATAGACCCTATGGCCTGTGATATACCGCTCAGAGGGTTCTCCGAAGATAAGGCTAGAGAGATCGCCAGTAGAGTTGTAGAAAACTTCGATAAGGAAAACAGCATTAGGCTTCTTAAAAACGGCGCTCCCAAGAACATTCTGGATGTAATAGAAAGATCAAAGCTTGCTTTGGGAGAAGCTTATTTTACAGCACTCAGAATTCCGAATGCAATAAGGGTTGGGCTTGGGAGCGTGGAACTGTATCCAGTAGTCTTTGCAGAGTTGGACCTGCTGGATTATCGTACTGGGTTATATATCAAGAGTGCAAAGGCAGTCGTAAGAGGTTATGTCAATCCCGACATAGAACTTTCAAAGGAGTTCTTTGAGAGAGTCTCTAGGGTAAGGCCTGTGAACCTTGCGATGTTTATATCTGGATTATATTTAATGTTTACATCCATACTGCTCCAACTATGGCCTAAGGGTGCTATGAGGCTTATGCTCCTTTTCATGATCTTACAGGGGTATAACCCTGTGACGTTAAGCGCTCTTTTCGGGGTTTTTGGAGTAGTACTAGGATTCTTGATTCCGTACATTATCGCTGCGATACGGGGACGCTTTGTTGTGCGCAAGATCATAATACTTCCCATAGATCATTCCAAGGTTTTCGAGATGTTCGAGGAAATGATAAGGTCCCTCATAGAAGCTAGAGACATAAAAGCATATGTCCCAAAGAAGTGGAGTAACATCGTTGAAATGCTTGAAGAGAGCAGCTATGGGGTCGTAGTGGGCTTCTGGACACATCCCTTCTTCGTGTTTAATCGCGAGGAAGGGTATCTAATAAAGTTCGTGAGGCCCGTGGACTGTGAGAAATACTTGAAGAACATCGATAAATTAGCTAAAAGAAAAGACGTTCGATGCGTGATAGTTCTTGGGGGTAACGTGGCAAAGGTAAACGACAAGGTCTTGGTGGCAAGGAATGTAAGTGAACTCGTTTTTTGGCTATCGTCCGTGATCGGATACGTCCCGAAGATTTAACGTTTTAAGATCCTGATGAAATTTGAGGTTGTTGACTTCCTTCCCGCCTAAAGTGCGAGGATTCCTTGTGGGGAGGTTTGTGCATATCCTCGGCCTCGCTCCTCATTGGATATACGCGGGGTGTGCCAGCACCCCGTTATCCAATCTCTCTCGGGAGGCTTGACTGACTTCTCTCCTCTCCCCAATTCATCCCTGTATTGAAATGCGAGGCTTTCTTAGCGACATTTTGTAAACTACATAATCCAAAGTTAGAGGAGATGTATTGGATAAGGACTTCTTGTGGAAAGTATTCTTATTTAATCCCATATTATGACGATACATGGTGAAACTATATGAAAGATTCCATAGAGATTAAGAGGGTGGATAGAGGGGGAGGATTGTCCTGCCCTCTAATTGGAGGAGAGAGGAATTAAAGGATACGGATGAAGTCATAATAATAAAGGGAAAGGGTTTTTGAAAATAACTCCAAAGAAAAAGCCAGATCTCACGAAGTACTTTGATAGTGTTAATCTAGGGATAGATGCCATAGGTGATTGGGAGGGATTCGAGAGGAGATTTTATAAGATTCATTGATGCGAATGTATTCATATACGCGTTTTACAAGCGTTGCTCCTCTTCCCAGCTATAGTTAGCTTTTGCTAAGCATAGCCGGGACTCATCGTCACGGCAATGTTTCCTCTATGCCATACGCCATTCGGGAGCACTGCTCCCGTCCTTATAGTCTTCATTGGGCTTTTGTGGTGCATGCGGACCTCACACATCTCTCGTTCCTCCTCCTTACTTTTTACAGCGAGAAAGTATTTATCGCCCTTTTTAGCGATCCTGAAGACGGAGCCCTTTTCATTGTAATTCTCCGAGGATTTTCGCTGCCTCACCAAGCCTGTAGAGCTTGTCCATATATAAGTACAACATCATAAAACCTGTTTAAAACTTACCATTATAGTAATAGCCAAAAGGAGGCTTACTGAAACAGAAAGATGAATGAAAGAAGAATCAAAAAGATCGTAAAAGGATAATCGAGGGAGAGGAAGAGGCCTTGACAACAGTAGTGCATATTTTGGAAGTTGTTAACTATCTTAAGAAATCCATGGATGCGAAGTCACTACAGAGACTCTTGATAGATTTTTACTTGCTTGACAGCCTTGAGATAGTTGGTGTAAGTCCGGAAGATTATTTTTCGGCAATATCCCTGATGGAAGATGTTGGAGTAGATGCAAATGATTGTCTTGCCATTAAGATAATGGAGGACTACGGGATCTCCGAGATATATTCATTTGACAAAGGATTCGAAAAAATTGTGAAGAGACTTCCATGAATTTTCGTGCTATGCTTTGATGCGAATACCTTAGTGAGAGATTGTCATTAAATTTGGTATCTTCCCCCATAAGGAGGTTTAGACCGTTCTGATCAGCCGTAATTTTCGTAAAATTTGTGAATCATTACGGCTGACCTTCCAGCCTCGAGTAAGAACCTTCATTGGCTGGCTTTCGG
>QMTT01000254.1 GCA_003663565.1 Thermoplasmata archaeon | reverse complement strand
TTATTTATAAATACATCCAGACGGAAATTATGCGCAAAAGTTATGCCTCACTTCCAGATTTGGTGCCGTTGCCTTCGCTGACAGAAGTTCAGCGCAAGTCATATGCTGACTTTTTACAGAAAGAACTTTTACCTGAAGAGCGTAAGAACAAAGGTTTACAAGCGCTTTTCAATGAAATCTTTCCTGTTGTTAGTACTTCTAAAAAATTAGAAATGCACTTCGTTCATTATTCATTCGGAGTGCCTAAATATAATATTTTAGAGTGCAAACGCAGAAAAATGTCTTATCAAGTCCCGCTTAAAGTTACACTTCGTATTAAAGGTCCTGACGACATTATGAAAGAGCAAAGTGTTCATCTTGGCCGAGTGCCGTTGATGACAGAAAATGGCACTTTCATTATTAATGGCGTTGAAAGAGTAATTGTTAGTCAGTTACAGCGTTCACCGGGAATATCATACGAACACAAATTGCACCCAACGGGTGTAAATTTACCTGCGTTTACGATTATCCCGTATAGAGGGACATGGCTTGAAGCGACATTTGATTTAAATGACAATATTTTTCTGAGTGTTGATAGAAGGCATAAGAGTAGAAAGATTCTTGTTACAACTTTATTAAGAGCTTTAGGTTTTGAAAAAAATGAACAGATTGCGGGACTCTTTTATAAAGGATCTACTATTCATATTAATACCCCTTCAGGTAAGAAGAGGGCTGCTAATAAAATTCTATCTAAAACAATTAAATCCAAAAGCGGAAGAAGAGTTCTTGCTAAAGGTTTAACAGTTCTTGACGCTGAATTAATTAAAATGCTTCTTTCGGAAGGTATTGAGGAAATAACTTATCTTAAAAGTGCTCAAAAAGATTCCCCAATACTTAAAATGCTTGAAAAAGAAGACTTCGCAACTGACAGAATCAGAGCTTTGCAACTCATTTATATGAAATTGCAGCCCGGTGAGCCAGTTGTTTTGCAAAATGCCGAAAATTTATTGAAGCGCCTCTTTTTTGACAAAGCGACTTATGACCTTGGTAAAGTCGGTAGATTTAAATTTAATAAGAAACTTGGTTTTCCAACTGAAGAAGAAAATCTTACTGTAACTACACTTTCTGAAAAAGATATTGTTGCTGCTGTAAGTTATCTTCTCGATTTACATTCAGGTCTTAAAACATCAACTTTAACCGGTGTGCCTATTGATCTTGATGACATTGATCATCTCGGAAACAGGCGAGTCAGATCGGTGGGTGAATTGGCTATGAATCAGTGCAGAATCGCACTACTTCGTCTTGATAAATATGTACGTGACCGGATGAGCCAGCAGAATCAGGCTATTGACATACCTATGCCTGAAAAGCTTGTAAATCCAAGAATTATGACAAATTTATTGAGAGATTTCTTTGGTAGTTCACAGCTGTCACAGTTTATGGATCAGTTAAATCCTCTTGCGGAACTTACTCATAAACGCAGATTATCTGCGTTAGGACCGGGAGGTTTAAATCGTGACAGAGCCGGATTTAAAGTCAGGGATGTTCATAGTTCACATTATGGACGTATTTGTCCTATCGAAACTCCTGAAGGTGCAAATATTGGTCTCATTTCTTCTATGAGTACTTATGCTGTCGTTAATGATCTCGGATTTATCGAAACTCCGTATGTAAAAGTTGAGAAAGGTAGAATTACAGATAAAGTTGAGTACCTTACCGCTGATGCAGAAGAAAGATTTACTATTGCACAGGCTAACGCCCCACGTGACAGTAAAGGTAAATTGTCAAATAAAGAAGTGATGTGCAGAAAAAAAGGGAACTTTGTTTTAGCTCCTGTAGATGAAGTGCAGTACATTGATGTATCACCAAAACAGATTGTTTCCATCGCGGCAGGAATTATTCCTTTCCTGGAACATGATGATGCCAACCGTGCTCTTATGGGTTCTAATATGCAACGCCAGGCAGTTCCGCTTATGGTGACTGAGCAAGCTCTCGTAGGTACTGGAATGGAAGCGGTTGTTGCGCGTGAAAGTGGAGCACTGATGATATCTGATGTTGATGGTGAAGTTATCCAGGCTGACGCGAAGCATGTACTCGTAAAAACAGAAGAAGGAAATAAAGATTTTCTACTCAAAAAACATGAACGCTCAAATGCGGATACCTCTGTAAATCAACGTCCTCTGGCAAAAACAGGTGATAAAATTAAAACCGGCGATATTTTGGCAGACGGTTCTGCAACAGCTGGTGGTGAACTTGCGCTAGGTAAAAATATACTTGTTGCGTTTATGCCATGGGAAGGATATAACTTTGAGGATGCGATACTTGTAAATGAACGTCTTCTTAAAGAAGATTATTTCACTTCTATTCATATAAACCATTTTGATGTGACCGTAAGTGACACAAAATTAGGTCGTGAAGAAACGACTCGTGATATACCTAATGAAAGTGAATCTGCTCTTTCTATGTTAGATGCTGAAGGTATTGTTCTTCCTGGAACAGAAGTACATCCCGGTGATATACTTGTAGGAAAGATAACTCCTAAGAGTGAAGCGGAACTTACACCTGAGCAACGTCTTTTAATGGCTATTTTTGGTGATAAAGCAACTGACATTAAAAACGCCAGTCTAAAAGCTTCTTCAGGCACTCATGGTGTTGTTATGCACGTAGATGTCT
>QMTT01000253.1 GCA_003663565.1 Thermoplasmata archaeon | reverse complement strand
AGGAAAGAGAAGAATATGAACCACACCTCAGGAGAGGTGTAGTAGTCTACGCAGGCGTTGACTATGAAGCCATACTCAGAGAAGCTGAGAAAGAAGCTGATGTAATCGTTTGGGATGGAGGTAACAATGACTTCCCATTCTTTAAACCAGATCTTCACATAGTTGTTGCAGATCCCCACAGAGCAGGACATGAAGTTTCATATTATCCTGGTTCTACTAACCTCCGCATGGCAGATGTGGTTGTTATAAACAAGGAAGAGACAGCACATCCTGAAAACATAGAGAAGGTCAGAGAAAACATCATACGTATGAACCCGAAGGCAATAATCATAGATGCAGCGTCACCAATATTCGTCGAAAACGGAGAACTCATTAGAGGAAAAAAGGTGCTTGTCATAGAAGATGGTCCAACAGTAACTCATGGAGAAATGCCATATGGTGCTGGTTATGTAGCTGCTAGAAAGTACGGAGCTGCAGAGATCATAGACCCAAGACCTTACGCTGTAAGATCCATAAAAAAGACGTTCGAGGAGTATCCACACCTTAAGAACGTCCTTCCGGCAATGGGTTACTACGGAGAACAGATCAAGGATCTAGAAGAGACTATAAACAACACACCAGCAGACGTCGTTGTATCAGCAACACCAGTAGACATAACGAGACTTATAAACGTCAACAAGCCTGTTGTTAGAGTATACTACGAATTGCAAGAGATCGGAACACCGACTTTGGAGGATGTAATTACAGACTTCCTGAAGAAGAAAGGACTTATTTGATAATATTACTTTTTTCTCCACTCACAAACTTTATTTCTATATCCTTTTCTTCGTCAATGTCAATTATCGCAACTTGCAAGTATCTGCCAATGGAAACGTTTACAAACGTCATCTCATCAATTCTTTCAACACCTACTGCCTCGTGAATATGTCCAAATATGTGTAGAAATGGCCTCCTTTCCTCAACGTATTCTCTTATAGAAGTACTTCCTACATGATTCCCTAAAACTGTCCTATCTAGCACGCCATAAGGAGGACTGTGTGTAACAAATATCGTATTTCTGTCAACGTTTAGCTTAGACAACTCCTCCCTAATTTTATCCTCTGGGAACTCAAGTGGACATCCAAATGGTGTTATTGGAGAACCACCGAATCCTACAAATTTCATTCTCTTGATCATTACTTCCTTTTTATGTATATTAATACCCTTGCTAGCTTTTATGTGCTCTAATACCTCTGGGGGATCTGCGTTTCCTGGAACAACTAGGATCTTTTCTGCATTTATCTCATCTATTATAACTCTAGCATTCTCTGAAGGTCCAAAGGTTGTAAGGTCTCCAGCTATTACTACCACGTCCGGAGAGTACTCGGATATCACATTGTTTATTATTTTAACCTTGTGCTTACTGTTATGAATGTCTGCAACCCCAATGATCCTCATCCACTTTCACCTTAATTCCCATGATAGACTAAAGCTCCATACTCAAAGACAAAGGCATCTAAAACAAACTTAAATATGCTTTTCAGTTCTTCAGACATTATCTCCTTTGAGATATTATAAACAGAAACTGCACTGAATATTATGTCTTGTAAGAGCTTTTCATTTTCCTCATCATCCTCTATATATCCTTCTTCAAGGCACCATATTGAGTCCATAAGAATCCTCCTAAGAACAATTTTAAAGAACGCTGTCATATGTTTTTTCCTTATCAAATCCTTTATATATGCGCTTATGTTAACTGAAGGCGTGGGATGAAATTCCATTATAGCATAATAGTAATCATCAATAGTGTCCTCTTTTTCTTCATATATTGCCCTATACAAGGCAAAATACAGATCTAACTGTTTCTCGGGTATAACTTTATTTTGAACCATATCTTTAAGTTTCCTATAAGCAAGCGATTTTATTGCTTGATCAATTTCCTTGCCTAAGTTATCTCTCAGGAGAGTGTTGCAGTCTTTCATTCTGTTTTCACCTCTATCAAACATCTTAGAAAGTGCTTTAATTTGCTAAAGCACTCACCCTTTAAAACAACTACAATAAAATCCATCTTTAAGCATTTCTGTTGTAATTTTTCTTAACACTATTGAAGGAGTTAAGGATTTCTTCGCTAACCTTACCTTTCCTTATAGATATCGAAAAAGCGTAAATCTTTCGCAGGGAATACCTCCTGGAAGTTCAAAGGTAAAAAACCTAGGTTTTCATAATGAAGATAAATCTCTTAGCTAATTGGTTATTTAAATGCTTATTGTACCAAAGATATTATAAGTTATTAGTTATTAAACTAGTTTGTGATAAGGATCCCTGCGGGGGTAGCCAAGCCAGGCCAACGGCGGCGGATTCAAGATCCGCTCCCGCAGGGGTTCCGGGGTTCAAATCCCCGCCCCCGCACCATCTTATTTCTGTCTCTGTATTATTTCCTTAAAGAATAAAATTTGTGATACTTATCAGTTAAAATTTAATCATTTTTTACTACCCTCAGGACTGTTTTGTCGGTCGTAACTTTTGCAGTGGCCTGTGACCCCCGCGCATCCTTGGAGGCTCAGCGATCTCTATTCGGGCTTAGAGTTCTATATTGGGGACTGCCTCACAATAAGATAAGCTCTAAGAATGTTTAAAAATTGTGAGAGACTGTGAATGCTGAATTTTATACCTTTT
>QMTT01000252.1 GCA_003663565.1 Thermoplasmata archaeon | reverse complement strand
TTCTTCAGGCGTCTCAACCCTCTTGATGCCTTCTGGGATCTCCAGCTCGTCTGAGAATGCTATAAGCTCCACGTCTTCGTTGAATGCTTCTCTTATTATGCGTGCTCTCTTCATGGTATCCTCAATGAACGTGTCCTCTAGTGGAGAGCTCACCACAAATGGTTTTTCTGATATGGATACGAGTATTGTCTTTATTTTTCCATTGGGGAAGAACCTGCTCAGTTTTGCTCCGAACTGCATTGAGGACAGCATTCTTAAGAGTGCCCTTATGGCTGCCTCCATGCGCTTCCTTTTCTCCATATCATCAAGAATCTGATCTCCAGTGATTCCACTAACTCCTATTCTGTCGAGATTTATATTGAACACGAATCCGTAAATTGCTGTTCCAACTTCTACGTAAAATATCATCTGCTCAGAAGCCTCTTTTCTTCCTTCTTCACGTTTCTCTGGTGCTAAAGATTGCCTTGCATGTAGTTGTGGATCTACAATTGAGCTAAGAACAGCGGACTTTATTGGAACAGCATAGGATACTTGGAACACAGACGTCCTTTTTGCAGGGATTTTCTCTGCTATAAGGAATCCACCAATGTCTTCTACTACACAGTTTTCTACAATCTTCTTTTCTGCAGTATCTGCTGAGTCTCCCTCTTTTACTCCCTTTGATTCGGCATGACTTAAGTTCATCGACTTGTAGAACTCTCCATTGAGACACTCATTACAAACTTTGAGTCCTAGTGCCTTAGCCTCCTGTGCCAAGAAGTACTGATAAGTATGTGCTATGCTTTCGCCACTTATTGCTGGGACGTACACAAGCTTGTACCCATCTTTGTCCTTTATTATATACGGTACTTTTCTGTGCCTTGTGTAGTTCCCAATGCTCTCAACCATGTTCATGGCTTCTACTTGGGCTTCAAACCTAACACCAACAGAGACGAACAACCTTACTCACCTCCTTCAATCTTTTTCTCTTCAGGAGTCCAAACAAAGACTAAAGATCCTAAAATCTTCGCATATGAAATGTCTTCTTTTATATACTCAATGAATTTTGCCACTTCTTTCTCTGACGGTAGGTATTCAAGTTCTTTGTCTCCTCTATCATATGCTGACCTAAGAACCCTTAAAGCATCTTTTAGGGCTTCAATAGCAACTTCTGGTGTCACAGCATTTGTAATCCTGTCTATAAAGTTGTATGACCTCTTTTTCACAAAATATCTGAAACTCCATGCAATTTTTTCAATCTCTTTGGGTATGTACTCATTTGACATTAGGTGTCACCTCCCTGTGTGTTTTATTTTTATGAGGGGCTCAGATGATCATCATTGCCCCTCTTAGCCCCCCGCTACCCCTCAGCCAGGCATCCCGGGTGTACACCCAGGAGTCACATGCGTCCTATGCTCTCCATGTTATATAATGTCAGTCTTGCTAATAAATTTTTCCATAAGGTGCGATCAATGTTCAATACCTTACTGTATAATATAAACTGAGAGCCACCCCCTCATGTTCAATAACTTTTGACATAACGCTGTGACCATCAGTTAAATTTCCTAGTATACCATGTAATGTCATATTAATTAGTACAGATACCCCTTTTTGGATCATTAATTCTCACGCTCCGTATTATTCTCAGACGACTTCAGAGTTTCTTTGAGCACTTTGTCTAAAATCCCCCGAAACTCTTCTACTATTTCAAATATTGTTTTTCCTCTGTGTTCTAATGCTATTATAAGTCTAAAGTCCGTGGATTTGTATGGACACGTCTTACCACTGATTCTCTCCTTCCTTATCGTTTCTACTATGTCCAAGAAGCTTTTATAGATATTTCCTAAAGTTCTTGCAATTTCTTCGTTTTTGTTTAAGATCTCTCGTGTGATTATATCATTTGTAAGTACGTATACCTGAGAGAAGTTTGATGGATTTGCTATTTTATTCCCGAGTTTTGTTCCTATTCCCATTTCCCCAAGAAGCTCTGCCTCGCTTTGCTTGACCTCATGAACGTATCCTATTTCCTCCTCGTACTTCTTTTCCTCCTCAAGCAATTTCCTAACGTTTTCTGTGAGGTCTTCTACAATGACCCCCTGCGCCCTAAGATGTCCAGTTATTCCCTCAAACACCCTCTGAACTACTGAGCAAATTTCTGTAAGCTTGCTCACAGATATCCTCGCTAACGACCTGTTGCTCAACAGAGGGAGTACCTTTTCTAACTCCTCAGCAATGTCTACGCCTATAATCTCCCTAAGAGGTCCCATTGCGAGTTTCACTCTTTCTTCGAGCTTCTCCGGTATTTTTAGTCCCTTGTAGATCAAGAGAGCCACTATACAGTTATCAAGCAGTTCAATGGTGTTGTTAAGGATCCATCTAGCAATTGCCTTGTTGTTCTCATCTATGAGGAGCGCGTTCGATAGATGTCTTTCAATTAGAGCCCTTTCCCCTTCCTCAAGGTTTCTCACTACTACCACCCCCTTGAGTTCATATTTCCAGGCATATGTGCCTATAAGAGCACACACCACATCGACCGCTCTTTATTCTCGGCATTCCAACTTTTAGGAACCTATTTATTGCATTTATCACAGACAGGAGCGTTCGAATGTTTTCCTCTGTTGGTAAGATCTCAACTATAGTCTCTGACTCCCCGTAGTAAATTAGAGCGCTTCTCACAGGATACCCACATCTTCGCGCTAT
>QMTT01000251.1 GCA_003663565.1 Thermoplasmata archaeon | reverse complement strand
TCCAAGACCCAACCAATCTGACAACACTACAACACCCGAACTCCAGTCCCCAAGTACAACCCCCACCATGAAATAATCCTAATATTGTTATTTTGAAAAAATATATAATAGAAATTTGCTACTCCCAGTTCCAACGTATGAGTAGCCATCTGGAAATATCCTAGATTATTTCAAGAGTGCTGGAGAACTCGCCTCACTTCGAGCATAGATCCGCCTGCTACGAATAAATCAGCCACGATACAATACGTTAAGCGTGACAACAGTTGCTCACCCCTCCACGTTTAAGAAGCTAAGAGAATTGCAAACCTCACTACAACGAGCGAGTCTTTGTGCACTGTGGATATCTTGAACATCCTAAGAACGGACCATAATGACCCCAACGTAAAACCATGTAACTACCACAATCTGGACACTTGACTTGAGTTAAAACTCGATCCCCTTTCATCAACTTATACTTACTAAAGCAATTAGGACAGAACATGTAAAGACGATTCCTATCCACTCTCATAACCATAAACCTACCACATTTGGAACACTCTACAAAGGTAGAAAACTCTTCAGAAGTTTCTTGTAAGTCCAATAATCGTAAAACTTCCTCAACAACAGACTTTGATTTAAATCTTCTCATAATCTCTTCAGTATCTCTATGACTTAAGATATTCAGGCTTCCTTCCCATTCTATGTCATCGTCGATAACTGCGATTTTGAAGTGGATGTTGCTCCGTTCAATAACCTCAACACCCATAGATTTTAACTGTTCAATGGCTTTTCCAATGTATGGAGAAAACTCCTCCTTGACAAGATCTTTAATTGGGCGAGTGTAGATTCTAACTTCAACCCCCCTGCTTGTAAGCAGTTTAAAAATATCCATAAACTTACTGAGACGCCGAAATGTAACGAACGGCGAAACTATAATAACCCTCTTCTTTGCATTCATTAAATCTTTAAAAAAGGCGGGATAGAAATCATTCTCCCTATACAGAACACTCGGAACATCCTCACTTCTAACTCTAAACATATCCCGGATACTTTTTTCAAAATCTTTTGCGAAATAAGAATTTACGAACTTCTCACTACTAATTGTTTCCCCTCTCTCTTCGAAGATCTCTATGATCTTAAGAATTTTCGAATTAGACGAAAGGTTTTCCTTGAGGTGTTTTGTGTTCGCAATCAAAAACAACTTGCATTTTGCTCTCGTTAACGCAACATTAATTAAGAAATCAGAAATAGTGTTATGGGGGTGAGTAATCGTGTTAAGAGATATATTAATAAAGGCTTTAAACGATCAAATAACGCAAGACGAAGCGTTATATATTCTTAGTAAAGTGCGAACAATTGAAGACTTCTTAGAACTCGCAAAAGTCGCCTCAAAGATAAGAGACGATGAAGTTGGAGCGGTCTTCAAGTTTGACGGTTTCATAGGCTCAATAACACCATGTACAACGAATCCTCCGTGTAAATATTGTAGCAGATCAGCTGGAAACCGTCCAGACTTTGCAGAAAAACCGCTAACGATCGAAGAGATCGAGTTAGGTGCGAAATTAATCGACAGCACGGGCACAAAGAGGGTCGAGCTTGGAGGGGGTACGCTCTGGAGTGGAGCAGGTGAAAAAGTTATAAGTGCAGTGAAAGCTGTTAAAAAAGTTTCATCAATGGATGTTTGGATAAATGTTGGTCCATCCTTAAATAGAGACGATCTTATCAAGTTAAAGGAGTTGGGTGTTAAAGAAGTGTGCAGTAGCCTTGAGACAATAAATCCTGATGTTTTTAAGGAAGCTAAGCCGGGAGATAGCCTTAAGGCTAGAATGAAGTTTGCAGAAGAAATAAACGAAGTTGGATTAGGGCTTACAAGCGTAATGATGGTTGGGATTGGTAGCAGTTACGAAGATTATGTTAAGCACATCTTCTGGTTTAAGGGATTTGAGAACCTCAGTCACGTTTGTATCACTGGGTTAAATCCTATTCCCGGAACACCGTTTCAAAATAAACCCATGGCGAACCCACTTGAAGTTGCAAAGGTTGGGGCGGTAGCAAGGCTTGTGTTAAGAACTCCCGACATATCCTTTGGCGGAATGATGAACGATCCAAGACTTCTGCCATTATGGGTAATGGCTGGTGGAAATAGAGCAATTCACTTAGGAGCACACGTTCATAAAGTAAATGCTTGGCGTATGTATCACGCTGGAGCGATTGTAGAAAGACGTGGTGGGTTGGAATTTGTAAACATGCTACCTCTAACGACGAGAATTGTCAAGGAAATGGGAATGGAGGTCGATACTGAATGAAAAAGATAATTCCGCTTATCCTGATATTAATAATCCTATTGGCCGGGTGTGTAGAGCAAAAAGAGGCCAAGCTAAAGATTGTCGATCAGGCAGGAAGGGAGGTAGAGATCCCAGCTAAGGTTGAAAGAATCGTTAGTCTGTGGCCGGAAGCAACGAGAGTTCTGTTTGCATTGGGTGTTGAAGATAAGGTTGTCGGTTTAGATAGCTATAGCAAAACGTGTCCTATCTTAACAAGAGCTTTTCCAGAGATCAAGAATATAACTGATGTTGGGAGTCCTTTGAGAGGAACACTAAGCGTTGAAAAACTTGCACAGCTGAAGCCAGATATTATCTTTATGAGGACAGATGATCCTGAACTCGCCGACAAGCTTCAAGAGTCCTTAGGTGTTCCAGTTG
>QMTT01000250.1 GCA_003663565.1 Thermoplasmata archaeon | reverse complement strand
TATGAGTCTCGAGAAGAAGTGGAGGATAGAAGACGCTTATAGGCTTGTGAGAAGGGCATACCCTTACAGAAACTTGTCATACGATGAGTTCCTTCTCGTGTTAAGGTATTTGGGTGGGGCTTATAAGGAACTAGAGGACTTGAACGTGTATAGGAAAATATGGGTAGACTTCGAAGAGGGTGTTTTTGGTAGGAAGAAAGGTTCCAGGGTTATATACAACCTGAACGTGGGTACTATACCTGAAGAGACCAAGTATGCTGTTGTTTTGAGAGATGGGAGAAGAATAGTAGGATTCCTTTCTGAGGACTTTGCCATGGAGCTAAAGCACGGAGATGTATTTGTTCTTGCAGGGACAACGTATGAATTTCTTGGATTTAAGGGAACAAAGATATATGTGAGAGAGGCTCCTGGAAAGAGACCCACAATACCTAGTTGGATCGGAGAGATGCTCCCTAGAAGCTTCGATCTATCCATCGAAGTTATGAAGTTCAGAGAGATCTTGGAGAAAGAAGTGAGAAAATATCTTGTTGGAGAGAGGACAAAAGAGGACATAATTAGGTTCCTGATGAGGGAATACTATCTGGATAGAAGGGCTGCTAATGTGCTTTTTGAGTTCTTCGTAGATCAGATATTATTTTCAGGATTTGTTCCTAGCTTTAGTAACTTAGTTGTAGAACACTATAAGGAAAGTAGTAAAAGACATCACATAGTGTTCCATTTTCCTTTCGGAAGGAAGGTCAATGATGCACTTTCTAGGGCATATGCAGCAGTCATAGGAAAGACATATGGGGTGAACGTTAGGATCACAGTAACAGACGATGGATTCATGCTTACCACAGAGGAGCCTATATACTTGTCCGAGAGGGACATCATACAGATGGTGACACCTGAAAACATAGAGGATATCCTTAAGAATTCCATAAGATATACTGAGCTTTTCAATCAGAAGTTCAGACATTGTGCAGTGAGGGCATTCATGATACTGAGGAACTACAAGGGACACGAGATAAGTGCTAAGAGCCAGTACATAAAGGCCATGATGCTCATGGAAGCATCTAAGAAGTTCGAGAGGGAACATCCAATATTTACAGAGACTTACAGGGAAATATTAACACAGCATATGGATATAGAAGGCGCGAAGGAGGTTCTCAAGAACATAGGGTCAGGAATATGGCGTGTTAAGGTATTGCCCCCAACTGAAATACCAATGCCGTTCTCGCATGAGATAATAGCGTCAGGATATGAGGATGTAATCTTAATGGAGGATCGCGCAATTGTCCTGAGGAGACTTCTTCAGAAGATAAAGATGAGCATAATGGAAAAAGAAGTGGAGTTTAAAGATATAGACTATTTGGACAATTATTACAAGCTTAAGAGAGGACTAATAATAAAAGGAGTTCGAAAGGAAGATCTCTTAGATCTTTTGGAGCGATTAGGATTTATTCCACTCACGGGAGCAGAGAACATATATGAAAGATTTGTAGTATCTGAGAGAACACTTAGGGAGTGGATAAATGAGCTCATAGAAAATGGGATTTTAACTACAGTGTTCATCGGTAGAAGATATCTAACGCTTAAGAAGTATGAGAAGTACTTCCTTGTCCTGAGAAAACGCGAGGAGTTAGATCTTGAAGAAGTGAGGGCCGTGATAAAAGAGTGGAACGAAGGTAGAAGGACTGAAGAAGTGAAGAGGAAAATAAGACATCTTGAGTCTCTAGGAGTTATAGAGATTTCAAAGCTTACAGAAAAGGGTATTCCTCTTTTTAAGATTAGAGAAACTAGAAAATCCTTTGTAGACCCCATAGAAGCATATATGTTTCTTATAACGAAGTTACTCTATGCGTATGGCCCCTCCACAGTGGATGATATACAAATAAAGCTTAGGGCGCCAGAGGAGCATATGGAGTACATAAAAGAGGCAATAAAGAACCTAGAAAAAGAGAAGAAGATCATCAGAGGAACGTTCACATCGTTTGAAGGGGTTCAATACATGCTCAAAGCAGATTATGACGTGCTCAAGGAGAAACCCATCTTAGAGCATGCGATATTGAAATATGCACTTAAAGGAGAACAACCAACAGATAAACAGCCAGTACAAGTGAGTGAGAGCACTGTCTCCTTTAGGGTCATGAGTGCTCTGAAGAGAAAAATAAAAGAGCAGAAGATAGAGGTAAAGATGGTAAATCATAAAGGAGAACTTGAGATTTTGACATTGAACCTGAGGGCTAGAGATATTCTAAGGGATCTAGAGAAGGAAAAGGGGGACATAATGGGTATAATCGGTCCAGAAAACCCTTTAGGGAAGCTTTTCGTTGGATACAAAAGTAACGCAAAGAACGTAATTATTGGAAGAACGGTAGTTTTGTACATAGAAGACAATAAGCTAATACCTGCAAGGGATGTTGATGAGAGCACAGTGAAGTACGTTCTTGAAAGATTGGACAATCCATAAAATCTAAGGACGTTGAACACGCAAAATATTAAATATAAAAGGGAGAATGATCAGTCTCTAAGGAAGTACACACGATCATAGTATTATCCTTGGAGGTGCTCACATGCTAGATAAAGAACTATCACTGGAGTTCTTTAAGAAGAATGGTTACGTGAGAAAGCGCTGTAAGAAGTGTGGAAAGTACTTCTGGACACTTAAGAGGGATCTTGAAGTCTGTATGGATTCTCCATGTGTAGAGTA
>QMTT01000249.1 GCA_003663565.1 Thermoplasmata archaeon | reverse complement strand
CCCATACTCTTTATGAGATGATGATACGATATTGTTGGAACAACGAGCGACCTCACTTCATCGAGCTTAAGCATATCTGGAAGAGATATCAGTATTTCATAATAGTATTCTCCGTCATCAACAAGTCCAGTATCTATTTTTTCAGCCTTCTTAATAATTTCTAGAGCTCTATTAACACAATTTTGTGTTTCCTCTAGTACTTCTGTAAGATCGGCTTTCTCTGCTGAATCTTTAACAAAAATTTCAAGATTTGCTCTATCTAACATTGACATAAGTTTCTCTAGATCCTCCTTTTGGGACTTAATGGCTTTTCCGAACTTCACTTCTCCTTCCTTAAGGTAGACCACTACATACTTCCCCTGTATAGATACTTCATCAGACAAGACTTTAGACTGAAGTGACCCCACAGGAGAGCCTAGTGTATAATCTCCTTCGGTGTATTTTCTTCGTGAGAACAACTCATAAGTTTCTCCATTAATTTCTACTTTATACAGTCCTCCCTCTTTTGAAAGAATTTTCATCTTATATATTGGCCTCACAGACCATTTTCTGATGTATGCTGAAAACTTGAGCTCCTTTCTAAGGATCTCCACTACTTTTTCAACAAGTTCCTTCTCTCCTTGAACCAGTAGACTATTCATGTTTTTATTATGTAATACCATTGCTTTAGGAGGTTCTAGAGAAAAAACATCTCCAAAGCGCTCTTGAATAACCCTCGATGGGTTGCTTACAGGTATTCCATTGTCCAAAAATATCTTCGTGAGTGCTGTTGCGTAGATACCCCTAACCATGACGCTTAAAGGGCTGTTTATGCTAGTTTGAATGTCTGACGGCATCCTTTAGTCACCACACCCTCACCTGAACTTTCAAGGAACTTGTAGAAGGACTTGCAAAGATGCCCTACGATGCTTATGTAGTCACACATAGACTACAGCTTTAACTGGTATTTTCAACTCTTTTTCTAAGGTATTAATACCGGTTTTTACGCCCACAATGGCTCCTATACCAATGGGCTCTCCCTTGAGTTCTAGGGTCATCCTATGAAGGGCCCTTTGTGTTTCCCCTGTTCTAATAAAGTCATCAACTATTAGTACCTTATCTCCACTCCTTATTAATTCCTTTGGCACATATAAGGACTCTATTATTCCAGTAGAGCTCACAACATACGTAACTTCGTGAAATCTCTGAACCCCTACTTCCTTCTTGTTTTTAGCATATACAAGCTTTGCACCGAGCATTTCAGCTATTATCACAGCGATTGGTATTCCATCAACAGCAGCTGTCAGGACAATATCTACTTCACTATCGTTCACCTTAAGGTCTGATATAAGTCTTCTAGCGGCGCTTTTCAATATGTATATATCAGAAAGTATTTGGCTCATATCCATAAAGCCATAATTATCAATTCTAAGCTTATTTTTTATGATGTCCGTAATATCAACTATCTTTCTTAGCTTTTCTATGATCTCTAAACATCTTTCCCTCCTCGGAGAGACTCTACCTTTGAGATATCTGTTAAGTACTGTGGGTGGCAGGCCGAGAATCTCTGATAGCTGTTGATACGTATATTTTTCCTTCGCGAGCCTAAGCAGTTCCAGGAGCTCTTCCACAAGGATCACATCTGAGTACTTAACCATTTTATCACCCACTACGCGTCAGTTTTGATCACTTTTTTGTAAACAATCTATGATTATCTTGAGAAAACTAAATATATTTTTGTCTACATTTGATAATATGCCTCAATAGTATAAATAAGCTCAAAAGGGGTGCCCATAGACATGTCATTTAGACAAAAAATTGTTAATTACTTTGGCATTGAAAAAGCAGGCACCTCTGTGAAAAAAGAAGTACTTGCAGGACTTACGACATTCCTTACGATGTCTTACATAGTTCTAGTAAATCCAAGCATAATATCAAATGCTTTAGGGCTTGATGGAAAACCAATAGGAAAAGCAGCAATACCAACATTAACTCTTGCAACAGCTCTAGGTGCAGCTATAGCAACAGCAATAATGGCACTATATGCAAACAAGCCATTTGCACTGGCACCGGGAATGGGGCTTAACGCTTATTTCACCTTTGTGGTAACTCACGTGTACGGAATACCTTTCCAGACAGCACTTGGCATAGTACTTATAGAAGGCCTTATATTCGTCCTTTTGACGATTACAAAGGCGAGATCAGCAATAATAAATGCCATTCCTGTGTCACTTAAGAACGCCATAGCTGCAGGCATCGGTCTGTTCCTTACACTCATTGGGCTAGAAAGTGCTGGTATAGTTGTGGACAGTCCTACGACGCTTGTCACAATAGGAGATCTTACACAACCTACGACGATACTTGCCATCGTCGGATTCTTCATTGCAGCCATTCTACTAGTGCTTAGGATCCCAGGAGCTCTTTTGATATCAATAATTACTGTTTTCGTAATCGCAATAGCAGCAGGCTTAAAAGAACCACCAGCATCCATAGTGGCCTTACCACAGTGGAACATAGAGTACACAGTTTTCAGAGCAGATTGGAGCCAACTTCTAAGTATATCGGCCTTGGTAGCAATATTTACGATGTTTATGGTAGACTTCTTTGATACTATGGGAACTGTAACAGGCTTATCAGCACTTGCTGGGTACCTAAAACCTGATGGTACTATCAAAGACATAGATAAGATGCTTATGGCAGATGCTATAGGTACT
>QMTT01000248.1 GCA_003663565.1 Thermoplasmata archaeon | reverse complement strand
TGAAGGGATAGAATATTAAGTGAACTGCCTCGATGACGGCAGGATAGCCATCAGAGGCAGGATAATACCAATCCCACGTGAGGCGGGTTCCGTGGTGCCCGTCAATGCTGCCCCCCATGACGCGCTGATCATGGATGAGGCGCGAGAGGAGGAAGCTCGTGCTCGTGACCGAAATACTCCAAATACAAAGCACGGGCAACCACCTAGAGTAATAGTCACATATAAAATAATGAAAGAAGGTCGTGAGCTTCTTGAAAAGTATTTTGAGGTGGAGTATTTTCCAGGAATATCTGAAGAGGAGCTCATACACGAGGTCTCAAAAGGCGTTTATGGTCTTGTAGTATCCCTCAATACATCAGTCACATCAAGGGTCTTAGAGTTCGCTCGAGGGTTAAAAATAATTAGTACTCAAAGTGCTGGATATGATCACATTGATGTGAAAAAAGCGACAGAACTTGGAATTGTTGTTACTAGAGTTGTAGGATTACTACAAGAGACTGTAGCGGAGCATGCTGTGGCACTCATGCTTGCACTAGCAAGGAGGATTACCCTCTCAGACAAGATCGTTCGAGAGGGCCTCTGGACTGATAATCAAATAATATGGTCTATGTTCAAAGATCTTCCTTTGATGTTTGGAAAGACTGCTGGAATACTTGGTATGGGAGAAATTGGGAAAAGGCTTATTCCGAAGCTAAAAGGCCTTGGGATGAGAGTTATATACTTTAGTAGAAGTCGAAGAGATGTTGACGCAGAATACGTGTCATTTAATGAACTGCTAAGGGAATCAGACGTGATATTCATAACATTGCCACTAACAGATGAGACACGAGGTCTGATTGATTATGAAAAGCTTAAGATGATGAAGAAAGGTGCTTACATAGTGAATATTGGCAGAGGAGAAGTAATAGTAGAAAAGGATCTAGTCAAAGCATTAAAGGAGGGCATAATTGGGGGTGCAGCGCTTGATGTGTTCGAGAAGGAGCCTATAAATAAGGATAACGAGCTTCTGAGTTTTGACAATGTGATATTGACTCCGCATTATGCTGGCACATCAAGAGAGGCCCTAAGAAACTCGTCTTATATTGCCGCCAAGAATGTAGTGGACTTCTATCTTGGAAAGGTTCCTCTGGGAATCGTTAATAGAGAGGTGTTGGGCCAAAAGTAAGATTGCTTGTTATAATTTCTTAAAATCAGAAAGTTTCAGGTATTTCTTTTGGAGAAATACTTTCTATACCGTTGTCTACTATCCTAAAATATGCCTTTAGATTCTCTGGTCTTGATCTATGTTTTACGAGAAGAGCAACCCTATATCCTGGAGACATATCAAGCCTTCGAACCTCTATCCTAGTCCTCGCTATGTGGCTCAAAACCTTTCCTCCTAGGCTAAGTATACTGCCTGAGGAATCAGAGCTAACGTCAGTGTACACTTGGTTTGTTATCAAGACGGCTATATTGTAATTCTCAGCATTCTTATGTATTATATTAAAGAGAGGATAAGATTTCCTGAGGATGTCTTGGGGAGACCTATTGTATCCCATTTCCTTTCTGTAGATCATCCCATATGAATCTATTATGAGTGTCTTTTTGCCTTCTGAGTATTTTAGTATTTTTAGACCAAGTACTACTATTCTCTCGAGTTTGTCTATAGTATCTGCTTTTATTATGTACATATTCTCTAACATATCAGAGTCTACATCAGAAAACACCTGAGAGAATCTCTCGGGAGAAAGCCCTTCAGAGTCTATATATACGCATGTGCCTCCGAGCTTTATAGTAGTCTTTGCAAGCATAAGTGCGAGGTTAGTCTTGCCTACACCCCCTTCTCCATAGACCTCTGTTATGACTCCTACCTCTATACCACCACCAAGCATATCGTCTATTGACCCAACACCAAATGGTACTCTCTCAACTTTTGATAAGAGATAGTCCTTTGCACGAAGACTTTCTTTTTCAATTATTCTCTCAGATTCTCCAGCGTTCATCATCTTTCAGATACCCCAGGTTTCATCATAGAGCAATTTTTCCAGAAATCAAAAGCTGATGCTCCTATATAATTTTAAGATACTGAGATCTTTTCATAGTATAATACCTGGTTTAAGGTAAATATAAGTTAGGCCTTTAGGAATCTTTAAAAGGGAGATGAGTTTCCTTAGTAGTGCTTTATGAGTAGAAAATGGTGGAAGGGCATGAGACAACTTAAGATTGATTTCAAGGAGACGAGCCCTGTAAGGGTCATAAGTTCGAGGAAGATTGTGCCAAAGGATAAAATATTAGATCTCCTTGATGACTTACTGTGCTGGGCATTTGACAGGATAATTGGAGTAGGGGATCCACATTTTGTAATAATTCATGAGGATTTTGGTGATAAGGTGGATGCAGAGGCATGTATACCTCTACTTGAGGGAGAAGAGCCTGAAGAAGATGAGGAGGTTAAGGTAAAGGAGATCTCTGGAGAATACGTAGCATATATTGTACATAAAGGAAAATATGAGGGACTTGAGGACAAAATAAAACTTTTATATGAGACCCTAAAGAGAAAAGGAGTGAGTTTTTCAAAAAGTTATAGGATAGTGTACATTGTAGACTTTTTCGAGACAAGTAATCCTAATGAGTATATTACGGAGATACAAGTGCCTGTCAGGAGGGATAAGACTTGAGTAATAATCATTTTATAGGTTTTTGAGGAATATACCTT
>QMTT01000247.1 GCA_003663565.1 Thermoplasmata archaeon | reverse complement strand
CACCAGTAGATATGGAGGAAGAAAACGCTGTTGAAACTGTTGAGAAAGGCACAATAGCTTTCTGGCCACCCGGTAATGCTTTATGTATATTTTGGGGCCCCACTCCAGCAAGTCGTAGACTGGATGAGATAAGGCCTGCAAGCCCTGTAAATATCTTGGGTAAAATAGTAGGTGATCCAAAGATTTTTTCAAAAGTAAGGAGTGGGGAAAGAATCAGAATAGAACTAGTAAGCTAAATAACTATACATTCTACTAGTATCCCAAATAATATGCTTAAAATTAAGTCATGTTTATAGGACCCGAGACGAACATAATGTGGAGAAATCCATGATTGGGTCCCAAGTGAGTTGTATACGTTCTTAAACCATATTCAATCAATAATCATAAATAATTTAACGAAATGAAGTTACATGAGGACCTGTACACAAACTATTATGATTTATTACAGATAACCAAATTAGATCGCCTGGTTGTTATTTAATTGCATAGTGCTTATTAGGAACATGAATAGTTATTCTAATCATTCATATAGCCGATACCGATTTCAAAGATCTTAAGCAAATTTCTATACCACAAGGCTTGTTAAAAGCGAAATATTTAATTGTTTTGTTTGTAAAAATAAATTTAGGTTATAATAAATTATCTGGAAAAATTTTTTGAGTTCTAGAACTTGGGAGGAGGGATCTGAATGGCCGATACAAGACAAACAATTCTTGCAGTAGGGATCGTAATTGCGTTAGTCATAGGTATAGGTATAGGTTATTTAGCTGCACCTAAGGGAGGAGTCCAAACCCAAACAGTCACATCTACTGTAACCGAGACCAAGACTATGACTGAGACTACAACTGTAACAGCTGGCGGTGGTGGCACAACAGTTAAGGAGATAACATATTTTGGAATCAATGCACTTGAAGAGATTCCCACAAGCGATATAATCACGGTCACCGTTGACGGAATAACTTATAGAATTCCAAAGTTTGTTGCAGACAAAATAGTAGAGGGTATAAAGAGTGAGGCTGAAGCTCAAGGAGTTAGTGAGATAAGGGTTGTTGTATGGGCTTCTGGCAGCCCAGTAGATGTAACACGTGTGACGAATGTAGAGAGAGCAGCTAAGATAGTAACTGCAATACTTGACAAATATGGTGTAGGCGTAAAAGTAGTAGTAGATATGGAGAAAAGCCAGTTCTTCAGAAAGGGTTACTGGACACAGTTGGAGCAAGCATTCGTGGCTAATCAAGCACCCGATATATTTGCCATGAAAGATCTAGGTAAAGTAGCTGAGGCTGGATACGCTATAATACTAGATAAATACATAGCGAAGTATTGGCCACTAGTAGCGGATACCTATAAGAACCTATGGCGCTCAGTAACCTATAAAGGACATATATGGGCAGTACCACAAGACACAGAAGCTAGACCATTATACTTTAGAAAAGATGTATTAAGAAAGCTTGGATGGAGTGAAGACGAAATAAATGCTTTACCAGAGAAGATAAGAACTGGCGAGATCACATTAGAGGACCTCATAGGCGTTGCCAAGGAGGCTATGCAGAAAGGATTAGTACAATGGGGCTTCTACCATAGACCAAACTTTGGTGGAACACCATTTATAATACTCTATTATCAATATGGTGGAATACTACAAGACCCGGTTACAGGTAAATTAGTCCTTGATAAACAAGCAATGCTAAAAACGCTGAAAATACTCTACAAGATGGCTCAGGAAGACAAGGTTCTGCCAACAACAATGGTGGGCACCGAGTGGAGAAAGATCCATACGGACTTTGTTAATGGAAGAGTATTGTTCTGGTTCGGTGGGACATGGCATTGGGCTGAGTGGCAGAGAGTACCATATCATGAACAACTAGGTAACTTAACAGAAGAGTATGAGTGGAAGAATATTGGATTCGCACTTGTCCCAGCGCCTGAGAAAGGCTTAAAACCAATGACTCTCTCAAGCCCATTCCTATACTATGTGTCAAGCCAGACAAAATTCCCAGAAACATGCTTTATACTTGTAGCAATTGCGACATCAGGACCGTTAGACGCTAGACACGCAGTTGACAGCGGACACTTACCGGTAAGAATGACTACACAATTCGATAAATATTATCAGAAGTCCGAGTTCCACAGAAAAGTAGTATATATGCTGGAATATACATCCTTCGAACCAATACACGAGAAATGGGGTGTATATAAGGAGGCATGGATTAATGCAATAGCCAAGGTTGAGAGAGGAGAAGAAACACCAGAACAAGCACTCAATGAAATGATTTCCGCAATACAATCCGAACTCGGAGATGAGGTAATTATCAAGTAATCACCGGGCGAGTCATGACTAATTTAAACCAAAATTTTTTTATCTAAACATTAAGGAATAAAGTATAGAGATAGGCTTTACTGGCTAGGGTGTATAAAGGATTTGCCTCGTTTAAGGCATTTGTCCAGGAAAATACTTCCATGGGTATTCCTTGCACCTCTCTTATTCATGATAGTGTTGTTTTGGCTTATTCCAGTTGGCTTAACGGTTTTTCTTTCTTTTACAGATGTTACATATAAGAATTTTGTAAAGTTTGTACATGGTGTAGAGGGATCTTTTAGATATACACTTGATAATTTCCGTAACGTTTTAGAGGAGACCCTTACATTCCAGAAATAGCCAAGATAACTCTCATATATATTGGAACGATTCTCTCGAT
>QMTT01000246.1 GCA_003663565.1 Thermoplasmata archaeon | reverse complement strand
GCAGCCTATGTTAGAGTAAAGACAGGGCTTAAAGGAATACTTCATTCAGATGAACTTCCGGGATATGGAATTACTGAAGAGGAAGTGAAAAACATGAGGAAAGCCCTTAATGCAGAAGAAAACGATGCATTCGTCCTCGTTATGGCCGAGGAGAAAAGGGCGCTGAAGGCCCTAAGAGCAATACACGAGAGAGTGTTAATGCTTTTCGAGGGGGTTCCTGCTGAGGTCCGTAGAGCACTACCAGATGGGAATACAGAGTATCTAAGGCCCCTTCCTGGAGCTGCAAGAATGTACCCAGAGACTGATGTCCCACCAATAAGGGTAACAGAGGACATCATAAACAGGCTTAAAGAGAGGCTTCCTGAAAAGTTTGAGGACAAGGTCAAGCGTTTTGTTATCCAATATGGTATACAAGAAGATCAAGCAAGAACGATAATTAGAAGGAATCTCGATGATATCTTTGAGAAAGCTGTATCTTTAGGAATAAAACCTAGCATAGTCTTGAAGACTCTTCTTGGGACTATTGAAGAGGTGAAGAAAGAAGTAGGTAATGTGAAGAACATAACAGATGATGTTCTTATGGAAGTATTCAAGGGTCTCGCAGAGAATAAGTTCTCAAAGGAAGCAATTCCAGAGATACTTAGTTATATAGCGGCAAATGGATACAGACCTATAGATGAAATATGTGAGGAATTGGGACTGAAACTTATGAGCGAGGATGAGGTAAGAAATGTTGTAAGGAATGTTGTGGAGGAATTAAGGGAAGTTGTGTCTGAAAAGGGTCTTGGAGCAATGAGCATCATAATGGGGAAGGTTATGGGAATTGTAAGAGGAAAAGCCGATGGGAAGCTCGTCAGCAGGATAGTCCAAGAAGAGATTAGAAGGATTCTCGGTGAGAAATGATGCTGTTCAAGGATTCTCTAGAGGAAATAGAAAAGGAGATTCACAATTGTAAGAAGTGTCCGCTATATAAGAATAGGACAAGAGCAGTACCAGGTGAAGGAGGGTTCAAGAAGAGAATCATGATAATAGGAGAAGCTCCAGGAAAGAACGAAGACATTCAAGGTAGACCCTTTGTTGGTAAGGCAGGAGAGCTATTAGATAGGCTTTTAGGGGAAATTGGGTTATCAAGGGATGATGTTTATATAACGAACGTCGTGAAATGTAGACCTCCTGAGAACAGGGAGCCTACTGATAATGAGATAATGGCCTGCAAGCCATACCTTATAAGACAGATAAACGTCCTTAAGCCAAAGATAATAGTCTGTTTGGGAAGGATATCTTCCAAGACTATTTCTCAGATGTTCAACGTGCGCTTCACGAGTATGTCAAATGATCACGGAAGACTTTTTGAGTCACCGATAAGGCCCATAAAGATTTTCTTTACGTATCATCCAGCAGCGGCCCTTTACAATAGGATAAAGCTAAGAGATCTAGAGGAAGATTTTAAAATTCTTAATGAGATCATAGAAGAATTAGAGGAAGGAGTGAACCTCTCAAAAAAGAAAGAAAATGATCATAAAAAGAGAGAGTAAATGAAAGGAAGTCACTCCTTCCTTGTCGCCATGTAAACTCCTATACCTGCGACGATTATTACGACTATTATTGACGTGGCAATGAGTGCTGGGCTAAGGCCGCCTCCTGTTGTAGGCTGTGATGGTGCCTTGCCTACACCCTCACTAAGCACTGGCATTTTATCTTCACTAGGTGTGAGTGTGTCCTTGCCTCCAGGTATGACATCCACGACATATGGTGCGATTTCCTTTATGACCCAGTCGGCGTTAGCTCCTCCAAACTTCCACTCTTCAGCCTCAGTTGATACTGGGCGATAACCATAAACACCAAATCCATCATGTCCTCCTAGAGTAACTATGAACTTCGCATATGTAAGGTCTCCAAGCTCGGACTTAGGAACTATGACTAATACTGTGTCACTCAAATCTGATGCTGATACTTGTACTACGTCAGTCTTGGTTGTACCATCAGCTAACCAGAGTGCTGTTGGCCCATTCTTGCTATCTGGGTTTTCAATGTATGACTCCCATCCTGGCGTTATCGTTATCGCGTATTCCCACGCAAGGTCATCACTTATGTTTATATGGCTGCCTGGTACACCTGAGGTGTTACCACCAGACTCAGTGTTGATGTATATTGTAAAGTACTGGAGTGAAAATCCATTAGGACCACTCCATGGGTTGTCTCCAAGTTCCCTCACACCGATCTTGAATATATAGTTCGTTTCATCATTGAAGACTGCAAAGCTCGTGAGGTCAAATACGCCATCGACGAAGACTTCGTTCGTTGGATACTGATAGAACTCATCTCCCATCTCGTCTTCTGCGGTTATTATCACATTAAGCACTTCAACCTCAACTAGGGACCATGTAAGGACGTTCTCTACGAATCTTGGACCGTCTAAAGCTACACCATGGTATTCTGTTGCTATGAATGGCATGTAGTCTCCGTATGGTGACGCTCCTGAGACTATTACAACGCTTCCGGTGTCTAGCTTCTCAGCAGCTGCTATTGGGAACCTTCCAGTGTCTCCTACCTCATATATGTTACCCTCTGGGTCGTTGTGATTAACGATTGTACCGTTGGCCGTGGTTGCAAGTAATGGGTATACGTTCTCTGGATACGTGGCCTCTCCAAGCTTTAATGACTTCCAGTTCCCATTATCATCAACATAAGCGACGACACCAGG
>QMTT01000245.1 GCA_003663565.1 Thermoplasmata archaeon | reverse complement strand
TTTTTTGGAATTTTCTGCTTTCTTTTTTGCTTCTTTTCTCGTCGTCGTTTTTACGTTTTTTCTCGCTTTTCTTGCTCTTTTCAGTTTTCTCGGATCTGATTTTTTCGAGTTTTTTGACTTGGGTGTTGATGTGAGCGATGTTGCTCAAGGGGACTGCCTTGTAAAAGGATTTGCACTGGCTTAGTCCTCTCGTGCTGGTGTTTGAAACGTAAACGAATCCGTCCTCGTATGAGAAGTCTACCCATACGCCTTCAACAAGTTCTCCCGTTCTCGTTTGGATTACTATTATTGGTTCAGAAGAGAAGTTGAAGGTCGAGAACGTGACTTCCTCGACGGGGGTTCTGTCGATTTTTTCAGGAAGGAGTTTTTTTACGTTTGAGTCAGAAGTGTCGTGAATGTTAATGTCCAAGCATTTTACGTAATCGACGCATACGAAAGCGTAATCAACGTGTGCGATTGCTTTTTTACCCACGATTTTTGCGTCTTTTAGTGTTAAAAACTTGCTGTCCGCACCACACAAGATTCCAAGAACCTTTACGCCGCTTAACTCTTCTACTAGGGCAAGATAACCTGAGACGCTTTCGACGAAGCTTGGAAGTTTCATTTTTATCACCATCCATAGTTTTTTACAATTGTTTCTTATAGTTGACTCGCTTATCCCAGCCGCTTGAGACAATCTTTTGAAGGTTACGTTTTTCCTCTTACCGCACAGTAGTTTGATTAGTGTTGCGGGAGCAGTGTATGGATTGACGTTCTCGTTTTTGACGAGTTCGTATGCTCGTAGCAAGAAAGAAAGCTCTTGAAGTAATCCTAACTGGTTACAGAGACATTCTAAGTGTCGTGTTATTGCTTCGTGGGGCACGTTGTTTTCGCTTGTTAGTATTTTTTTCTTGACTAACATTCTTTTTATTCGTCGATAGTAGTCGTTGACTCTCCTACGTTCTGAGGGTGCTACGATTTTTCCTGTTAGAATGGGGATTTTTTTGATTTTGCAGGCGAGGATTATTGCCGCTTTTGCGAGTTCGGTGTAGTAATACTTGGTCTTGTTCTCGTTGGAGTGAAACTTGCGGGCTATGTAACACGCTTCCTCGCAAACGGCTTGTGGTAGGTTTAATTGACTTGAAATCCTCTGGATAGTGTCTAACAGTTTTATTAGTTTTGATTCTTTTTTGTTTCGTTTGAGCAAGTTGTTGAGACGGTAGACTTTCTTTTTAAAAGTGAGGGAGACTTTGTCGTTACTTTGATAGTAAATTTTTGTCCCGCCGATTCCGTAATCGTGTAGTTTGTAAGTGAGGTAAGAACCACATCTTCTTAAGTCTCTTCCATAGTCGTCGAACAAGACTCTTCTTTCGAAGTGTAGGTCAAGCGGTTGTTCTACGACGACGAGACCACAATTGCTACAATAGTATTCTAGCGTGTGCGAGTCTTTTACGATTAACCCCCCGCACTCGGGACATTTTAACATCGTAATCATGTCATGCATGACATAATTATATAATTTACTACTATTGTAGTCAGTATAATCAAGGATTTAATCAGATAATCATCGCTAAAATTATGAATACTCAGAAAATTCAACGTAAAAACCGGATAGAGGTTCGTAAATTTTTGAAATTCTAAAGAAATGAGTTTTAATACGTTTTTTTGTTTTCCTATTTTGTTTTTTACTATTTTACTATTGTAGATTGAAAGAATAAAGAATTTTTAAATAGTCTCGTTGATACGTTAGTTCATGGAGCCGGACGAGGCTCGAAAGATTTTCAAGGAGTTATCCAGAAAATACGCTATTGAAATACTGCTTTTAATCAAGCAAGGTAAAAAGACTCCAAAGCAGTTAAAAAAGAACTTGGGTATAACCGAAGGTTCGCTGTATCAAGTTTTGAATCCTCTGCTCGATTGTGGTATTTTAGATAAAGACAGAGACGTAAGAGTCCCACCCCGATCTGATTACAAGCTCACGAAGAGGGGTGAAGTCGTGTTGAGACTCGTCGAACTGCTACTCTTAACGGATTAAACTTCCAACAACCGATGCTATTTGATTTGCCAGCTTCTGTTGGCATTTCTCAAAAGTTTTTGAATGCTCGAAGAATTTCAACTCCAAAAACCAAGTTTAGAGTTGATTTCTCGAACTTTTTTCCGATTATTTCAAGTGAGAGTAAAAAAGGTAGTTGCGTCGCTTGCTTTTTACAGGTGCTTCAGTTTTCAGCCGAACATTGCGTCGTGATCGATTTGGAAAGCGGTTTGAGGCGGGATCTCGTCCTCTTCTTCGAGGATTTCCTCGTGTGGCATTTTTGCATTGAGCCAATTGAGGTATCTTTCTCGAACCATCATGTCTTTTTCTTTTAGCAGTCTTGGATGGTATCGTCCGGTTATTGTAGTGTAGTGGTACAGGAGATTCCGAGCGTAGTGTGTTCCCAGATTGACTGCGTTAGTTTTGAGTCTCTTGCCAAACGCTCGTAATTTTTGACTACTTTTGACTTTCTCAAAACCCGTCTTTCCAGCTCTTGCGATTCCACGAGCGCCTCTTGCACCAATAACGAACGGTTTTGAGACTATTCCTTTAACGACAGTAAAACCTCTTCCAATTCGTGACTCTGGTTCTATACTAATTGTTGGTTCTTCATCGAGCGATATGGTAAAGCCCAGTGTTGCAGTATATGGATCTGCTTCAGCTTCTTTTTGTTTTATTATTTGGTCGAGATTCACTT
>QMTT01000244.1 GCA_003663565.1 Thermoplasmata archaeon | reverse complement strand
TTCATCAGCCATGCCAGCGAAGATTATGAGATCGCAAAAAGGCTTTATGACGATTTGAAAAGAGAAGGGATAACACCTTGGATAGACGGAGAGAATCTTCTCGTTGGCCAGAATTGGAGGGAAACCATACCTCATATCATCAGGAAATCATCCCATTTTTTACTGGTTATTTCAAAAAATTCAGTTTCTAAAACAGGTTATATTCAGGAAGAACAACGAATTGCTTTGGATTTTCTTAATAAATTCCCCCCGGGTAAAATTTTTATCATACCGGCAAGGCTTGATAACACAGAACCTGCTCATGAAAAATTGAGAAACCTTCACTGGGCAGACCTTTCTGATTATGACAAAGGCTTGGCACAAATTTTAAAGGCTTTGAAATCAGATAATTCTGGAGATTAAGCTTTTACAGAACTTAAACATGTCAGGGAGAAGGTTAAGAACGAGGAACAACTTGCCATGCAAACAATAGAATTTGAATCAAGGTTACAGAACGGCATAATTAATATTCCGTCTGTTTACCAGCATTGGCAGGAAGGCAAAAAGGTTAAGGTCATTATTTTAAAGCAGGATGAAGACACAGACCCAATGCCTATGACTAATTTATCCCAATATGCCGGTGTCATTTCGCTAAAAGAAGACCCATTAAATTTTCAAAGAAAAATACGGGACGAATGGGCTTGAAAAAAGTATTGGATACCAATGCTGTCTTATATTTACTCGGCGGAAAATTAGCTGAAGCTTTGCCTGCGGCCCGTTATTTTGTGTCTGTGATTACGGAAATAGAATTGTTATCCTACCCTTTGCTGGATGCGGAAGAAGAATCACAGATAAAGTAAAGGATTTTTTATCTGATATCACAATTACCGGTCTGACACAGGAGATAAAGCAGACAGCGATCAATTTACGGCGTAAGTATCGGCTTAAATTGCCTGATGCGGTTATCTGTGCCACCGCCCTGAACTCAGAGGCAGAATTATTAAGCAATGACATCAAATTGTCAGGTATTCCTTACTTATCTGTAAAAACATTGCTGTTAAAAAACATCAGTTCTGAAACCTGAAGTGACACAGGAAAGCGGCAGGAATGAAAAAATTCGCAATATGCATTAGCAATGAAGATCATGAGGTCTCACTGGAGCGATGGAAGGTCTATGAACTTATGAAGGATGAAAAAGCCTCTGCATATGGGCAGGTTCGTGTGATTGACGAATCAGGAGAGGATTACCTTTATCCATCTGATTTCTTTGTCAGGATTGACTTGCCTGAATCGGTTTCGGAAACATTGATTTCAGAAAAAGGCAAGGGTGATGGTGGGAATCAATCTCTCATTCTGTTCATGTGATCAAACACAATGACATTTTTCTCAAGCAGGTATCAACCGATGAAAAACACGCAGATAAACGTCACAATGCCGTTAGACATACTTCTGGATTTCGGTTTTTCAGAAGAAAAGACTGCCAGGAGAATGCTGGAACTCTTTGTCATAGATTTATACAGATGTAATCATATCTCCAGTGGCAAAGGAGCCGAACTGCTTGGAATTCAAAAATATGATTTCATCCAGTTGCTGGCAAGTGAGAATGTAAGTTATTTTGATTATACAATGACAGAACTGGATGAAGAGTTAAAAGTAATAAATCAGTGGGAAAGTGAAAATGCCTGATGCTCTTGTTGTTTCCAATTCAGGGCCTCTGATTTCACTATCTTCGATCCGCAAACTGGACTTACTCAGACAGTTGTTCGGAACCATTCATATTCCAGAGGCTGTTTACCGGGAAGTTGTCTTTCTGGGAGACAATCGCCCGGGGCAGGAAGAAGTCAGAAATGCAAAATGGATAAGACCGCAAAAAATAACTGATGATGCCATGTTCAGGATTATGCTTGAGGAGTTGGATGCAGGAGAAAGCGAAAGCATTGTCCTTGCAAATGAGATCAAAGCCGATTATGTCATTTTAGATGAGAGATTGGGGCGGAGAAAGGCTCAACGACTTGATTTATCCGTAGTTGGAACATTGGGCATCCTATTAATGGCAAAACGATCCGGGTATATTGGAAATATATCAACTTTACTGGGTGAGCTGGAGAAAACATCTTTCCGAATCAGCAAAAAAGTGAAATTAAGAATTCTTAAAGAAGCCGGAGAAAAATGCTTTGACGATGCTATGCTTATAAGATGAGCCGGTTTCATACAAAAAACATGCAAGCAACAGGGAAGAACACAAACAATGCAGACGCGTTGCGCGTAATACTCAGTTTTCGCCTTTCAGAGAAGCGTCCACTCCCTGACAAATATCTTTTATCCTGATCTGATAACAAAAAATTGATTAAAAATACTCTTCGTCAAATATCCCCAAGCTCCGGCAACGCAATGGAATGCGCCAACATCCGTGAGCGGTTTGTGCAATATTACCAGCAACACGGTTTCCAATTCCTTCCGAGAGCCTCCATGCTGCATCCCTCCATCCCCATGTCATTTGTCATGAGTGCGGGGCTTGAGCAGGTGGAGACATCTCTGTCCGCATCGGACAAGCGCCCGGGCAACAAATTCGTTCTGATCCAGGACTGCTTCCGCCATTTTGACCTTGAGGCCGTGGGCACGGACAACGCCCATCTGAGTTTCTTTGAAATGCCGGGGGCGTTTGTTTTTGGGAAAAACGAGCGACAAAGCACGATCCGCCATATGTGGAAACTGGTCACCCAGGCTTTGGGAATTGATCCGG
>QMTT01000243.1 GCA_003663565.1 Thermoplasmata archaeon | reverse complement strand
TCCTGTAATTCCCTAGAGAATTTCTAGCTGTTTCAGAGAGGACATAAAGAGCCTTAAGATATCCCACAGTCTGCCATCGAAGTTTTTCCTCAATACTAGGAAATAAGGTTGATAACGTATCCACTGTTGCCATTAAAATTGCTCTTGAGCCATTATAGGAAAATGCAATCCCATGATAGTTCTCCTTCCCGTGAACTTTCAATATCTTCAAGCCATAGTTCTTGTAATCATTTATTGTCAGGACTGGTTTGTTGAAGTACCCCTGTGATTTAAGTTCTATGATCCTATCCTCAATGGCTAAGTGTCCTGGACCCGATGTCACTATGATATCTGCTTCCTCAATACTCTTCAGTAGTTCCGAAAGGGAGGGTTCATACTCGTGAGGGTCTGCTCCAGGAGGTATTAAACATTCAACTACAATGTCTTCGCCAAGAACATTCTTTAGGAGATTAGCTATTGAAGGTTGTGTAACCATTACATGTATCCTTTTAGTAGTTTCTTGACTCATGCTTAAAGGAATCATTAGACTAACAACTATTACCAAGAGGGTTAATATAATTGGCAAGTAGATGCGTTTCTATTTACTCCTATGGAGCATATTTATTCAACCTCTCACCAATTCATTAGGCAGCAAGTATGCTATTAGTAATGATTCCAATGCTAAGCATAATGCTCCTTTTATGTTGTTATCATACAAAAGTCCTAGCAATATTTATGGCTAGGGTACCAAATCTGTAGCAGAATACTACAAGACTTCCTTTTTATGTCACAAAAAAGATTATACATTGGCAAGATAAAAACAAGCTTCACCCTTTAGAACAGGGAGGAGATTAGCATAATCCTAAATATTTATATATATTATTTCTGGCGTTTCGTTGTTTGACACGAATTCCTCAAGATCCTTTCTTGAGGAAAAAGCGCTTATGGCGCCTCTTTTAGTAACAGTAATTGCTCCTAGTGCATTTGCCATAATGGAAGATTCCTCTAAATCCTCTTCTAAGAGATAATGATAATAAGAAAAAGCTGCTATCCAAGCGTCACCTGCTCCAGTAGTATCAATAGCTTTTACTTTATAGGCTCGTACAAGTAGAGTTCTCTCGTCAGAATGCACTATACATCCTTCCTTTCCCAGCTTTAAAAGAATGTCTTTCCCTGCATACATCCTTAGGAGATATTTCATGGCTTTTATAGGATCACTAATCCCATATAGTGTCTCCACCTCATCAATTGACAATGAGATTACTGATGCGTCTCCAATAGCATAATCATATAATTTTTTCATTTCCTCTAAGGAAAACCAGACATCCGGTCTTACATTATAGTCAAATATAACTGTAACATCCGCCTCCCTTCCGATTCTCATGGCTTCAAGAACAGCATCCCTTAAAGGGCCTGCTGATAAGGCCATACCAGACACATATAGAACTTCTGATGACATTATGACGTCTTCACGTAGATCCTCAACAGAATACATAGAATCCGCAGTATTGACCCATGGGGCTCTGTAAAAGAAGAACGTACGCTCACCATCTTCATTTAAAATGATAAAAGCAAGCGATGTTCTAGCATTTTTCACTTTTAGGCACTCTGTCCTTACGTTATTATCTTTTAAGACTCCAACCAGCATCTTCCCAAAGAAGTCACTCCCAACAGCACCCATTCCATATGGAATAGCTCCTAATCTCGCCATAGCTACAGCATAATTGAAAGGAGCACCTCCTAAATGAGCCTCAAACTCCATATTTTCAGTATATTCTCCTGAACGTTTGGGAATTATATCAACTAGTATCTCCCCTATAGAAGACACCCTCATAGTGATCATGCTCACAAACGGTCTCTCCTTTATAAATGTTTATGAACATTCGTGAATATTTATACGTCTTCGGGAGACCAAGGCTAATGCACCGTTCTGATCAGCCGCAACTTCCGTAAAGTTCGTAAACCTCGTTGCGGCTGACCTTCCAGCCTCGAGTAAGAACCTTCATTGGCTGGCTTTCGGGGGGAACGGTGACTCCCCACATCTTCAGGCCTCTTAGGCGGATGTTAATGCTCCCAACAACGTCCCTATCCGCGCTAAACCCACAATTCTTGCATTTCATGACCCTGTGCCCATTCGGGCTTAGTCTTACCCCACATATCGGGCACAGGGATGATGTTTGAGCGGGATTAACGAAAACGACCCTAATACCCTTTAGTTTAGCCTTGTACTCAATGATTGATTGAAGTTTCCGAAAGCTCCAGCGGTGAAGCCTTCCATTCACCTCCCTCGAATAATTTACGCGTTCTCTGAGTTCTCTCAGGTTTTCGAGGGCAATACCACCATACTTCCCCGCGATATCGACGATTTTATTCGCTAGCTTGTGGTAGAGGTCTTTGATCCTATTCCTCTCCCTCTCACCGTACTTTTTCAAAAGCTCTATCCTCCTTTTACCAGCCCTAATCTTCCTTTGAATCCTCCTCCGCTTTAGGAAGTATCCCGTCCTTATCTCCCTTTCATGCGTGATGATTTGAATAAACTCTCCGTTTGGAAGGGAAATCGTCACGTTATTCTCATTTAGATCCACGCCGACGAAATCCCTCGGATCCCTGACCTCAACCTCCTTCGAGAGGACAACGTTGATGAATACTCCCTTCCGCGTCCTCAATAGCCAGGCTTGCCCGATTTTCCATCCCCTGAACTTCTCGTGATATTTCGCTGGGTAGAACTCCAGAGCAACCCTTCCTTTCGGCATTGATAGTC
>QMTT01000242.1 GCA_003663565.1 Thermoplasmata archaeon | reverse complement strand
CGTAATTTCCTCATGGGCTCCTTATAAATGAGAAATCCTTTGTGGAGAGTGTTCTTATGATTTATTTTATGTCATTAAGTGTGAGTTTAGAGTGTCCGAGTGATATGATACCTGTAGCTAAGCTTAAATATTAATAGGACTTTAAAAGCTTATGACTTGGGAAGACTTATTTATATATGTCCTTAGTTATCCTTGGTAACATCGCATGTTCAGATCCTGGTCATACCCAAGCATGAAAACGTGTAGGTGATGTGCTAATGGCATCAAGATCACAGGCGAGAAAACTTGCAAAGAGTGCAAGGGATAAGTGGAGGGCAAAGGAGTGGTACAAAATCATAGCACCTGATTACTTCAACAGGGTGGTCCTTGGAGAGACACCAGCTGACGATCCAAGCAAGGTCATAGGGCGTGTCGCAGAGGTAACAGTTGCTGACATAGGAGGTCCCATAAGAAGGAGTTATATAAAATTGTATTTCAAGGTCTATAGGGTACATGGACTAGAAGCTCACTCGAGGTTCATAGGTCATGAGATGACACAAGAAAGTGTTCAGAAGATGGTAAAGAGGAAGAGAAGCCGAATAGATGGTGTATTTGATGTCAGAACGAAGGATGGATACCTTGTCAGGGTTAAGCCAATTATCATAACGATGGCTAGGGTAAATACATCTAGGAAGGACAAGATAAGAAAGATCGCAAAGGAAGTTGTTGAGGAAATAGCATCTCAAACTAGATTTGAGGACTTTGTACATATGCTTATAGACGGGAGGCTTGCTGAGGAGATAAAGAAGAGAGCAAAAGTAGTGTATCCCATCAGAGAGTGTGAGATTAGGAAGTCTGAAGTTCTTCTTGAGCCTACACCAGAGGAGAGACAAGCAGTTGTCCAGACAGAGGAGGCTCCGAAAGCTGAACAAGAGGTTTGAGTTTCTTTTTTCCATTCACTTTAGTGTATTTTTAGTTACCTTAGTTATAAAGAGGCTATCAAAAATAAAATATGTAAGACACGTTTTCTATTTTTAAACAGAGATCAAGAGCTCAAACTAGGTTATGGGGCCGTGGGGTAGCTTGGTATCCTTCCGGCTTCGGGAGCCGGCGACCCGAGTTCAAATCTCGGCGGCCCCACCAATTTGATCATTCTATTAGTTTCACAGATGCTGCCTTTATTCCTACGTATACATTCTTACCGGTTCTTATTTTGAGCCTGTTAAACGACTCTATCGAAATCCTTGAGACCAGCAATATAGATCCCAGCCCTATGAATACATCGACATAGGTTCCCGATATGTAAAAGTCCTCAATAGTTCCAGGAATTATGTTCTGAATGCTAGTGCCCTCTTGAGGGCTGGAGAATATGAATATAGTCTCTGGTGGTATGTGAATCCTAATTTTTTCTCCTGGAGTGTGATCAAAGAGTACTCTGAGTTCTAAGTCCCCGATACGTACTATTCGGTTGCTATTCTTTACAAGATATGTGCCTTCGAACACATTATATATGCCAAGTAAACTAGCAATCTCTGGAATTTTTCTGATGTTATTGATTATTTCATCTATTTTTCCAAGATATACTTGCCTTCCATCCTTTATTATTAACACATTTTTTCCCAAGCTCAATAGCTCACCAATGTCGTGGGTGACATGTATTATTGTCGTACCATCTGAGTTTATTTTCCTCAAAAGAATTCTAGATTTTATTCTTAGATTTTGATCAAGATTAGATGTTGGCTCATCTAACAGGAGTATCTCTGGATTTATCACTAAAGCTCTGGCAATTGCTACTCTCTGTTGTTCTCCTCCGGACATTTCATATGGTTTTTTGTCCAGAACGTGCTTTATTTCAAGCCTTTCTGCAATATCAAGGACTCTTTTTGTTAGTTCATCCCTTGGAAGACCTCTTACTTTGAGCCCATATGCTATGTTTTCAAAACCTGTCATGTGTGGGAAGAGTTCATAGCTTTGATATACTAACGCAATGTTTCTATCTTCTGGAGGCAAATATGTTATGTCTCGGCCATTTAACACAATCCTTCCTGAGTCTGGTGGGAGCACTCCAGAGACGATCTCCAGTATGAGGCTCTTCCCCGCACCTGACGGCCCATAGATGACGAAGTAGTCCTTGTCCTCTACGTTGAATGTTATCTCGTGAAGTGTGAATCCTTTAAGCCTCTTAGAGACCTTCTCCACTAAAAGCTCTCCCATGCATCCTCCCCCTGAAGAACACCTTTATTGCTATTATCACAGGAACTATTATGAGTATGGAAAGTGTTGAAACTGAAAGCGCCCTTGTTATACCTCCAAGACTTAGTTCTCTGAAGGCATATAATGCTATTATTGGAGGATACGACGTTATGACAATCACGGCGCCAAACTCACTCATTGCCCTCATGAACGATGTGATGAATGCAGATACTATGTCGCTTCTTACCATAGGTAGAAGCACGTATACAAACGTCTTAAGGGGAGTTGCTCCTAGACTTCTTGAGACGTGTTCGTATCTTTCCGGTATGTGATTGAAGGCTTCTATCATTTGATTCACAGCTATAGGAGCTGACACGAAGAACATCGCTATGACTATTCCAGTGAGTGTATCCGTGAAAGAGATTCCCCAAAGACCTTCCCTGCTGAACACTCCTAGCAGGAGTATTCCTGCAATTGTATGAGGAAGCATCATTGGCACTTCTATGAATGACCTTATGGTGTCCTTAAATGGCAAAAGATCCCTGCTATAGGCATATCCAAAAGGTATT
>QMTT01000241.1 GCA_003663565.1 Thermoplasmata archaeon | reverse complement strand
GGTTAAATCAGCAGTACAAGGTCGTAAATACGTTCTAGAAGAACTGAAGAAGAGAATCCTGATGGATAATCTTCTGAATGTGAATGAGAATAGTTTCAAATTTAGAGGTTTGAAAGTAAATATTTGCGGAAGTATAAATACGAGAAAGCAAGAGCTTAAATCCATTTTAAAGAATTGTAATAAGGAGAAATACGTTACGAGACCTTCAGAAGTGAAGAAAGACCTCGTAGAAGGTTTAAAGGCTTTCTATAAGAAACCTAAAGAGCTAGCTTCATCCTGGTCCCTTAAAATGCAGAGAGAATGTGCTTGGAGTGAAATAGAGCTTGAAGGAATTGTGTTGGAAAAAAAAGGAATGAAAAAGAAAATCATTCTGAATGAGCGTGACACTTATTCTACTCTCATTCATTCAATTGCCTTAGAGAGAAAAGGAATAATCACTAATGATGAAATGGTAGACATAGTAAGACAATTCAGTATGTTAGAACGTCTAATTAGCCCTCCAGACCTCACAGTAATCTGTTTAGAATCAATTAAGACTAGTTTTAAAAAATGTGATAAAAATGAATTGACAGTTGTTAATATTCCTTATTTAAAGCTTTTAAATCAACTCTTCATCACCCATGGGCTTCTATTAGCTAAAATGGGACACTCTATAGTCTTTCTACATGAAGGATGGGAGAAGGAACACGCAATTTCAGTTCACAATCTGATTGAGGACCTTAGAATGGGAACATGGGAGTCAGAACAGTATGCACCTATTAAATTAGTTACTGAATTAGGAACTGAAGGAGAAGCATTCCTTAAAGTAATGGCAATGCTTGATGGAAATAGGAAGATTCTTGAAAAGATTAATGACAATAAAGGGAATGAGGAGGAACTTAAGAAGAGTCTAGAGCAAGACTACATCAGCTACTTAAGAATGCTACCTATCTGCAGCTCAGTCTACACCTTCCATAAAGTCCTTAGTGCAAATTATTGGATTTCTAGTTTCAAACAACTGAGTGAATTCCTTACCAAATCACATGAAGAAACTCAAATAAATATGGTTAAGAAATTTGTTTCAGACCTTTACGATTCTATGAGTCTTTCACTTGAAAAAAATTTTGAGAAAAAAAAAGAAAATATTCCAAAAAAAAGTAAGAAAAAAACATTTATCAAGAAGAAAAAGAATGAACGAAAGAGAGAATAAGGTCATCAGAAGAAGGTGTTTAAGTCTTGGAGGGTACAAAACAGGAGACTTTATTATATCAAAAGGTTTATTTGGAAAGAAATCAAGTTTCTTTACCGAAATTGGACCTAGTAAATTAAAAGAAAAACTTTATTTTTTTCTCATTTATAAAGGTGTTCATCCAATTCTTCCAAACACTTAGTTAAATTCAACCATTCTAATAGAATATTAGAATTAACTTCTTCATCTTCCCTTAATGAATTTTGAAATAAAAGTAATTTTTCATTAATTTCATCTCTTTGAGAAAGAACCAGGTCCTCAAACGGTATGAATTTGAAGGGGTTGGGGCCGTCTCCATGTTTTTGATTCAAAGAGTAGTTTAACCAATCGTTCGAATACACATTAATTTGACATTCTTCATAAAAGTATAAATCAAATACGTCATTCATACTGTAAATACATTCTATGAAGTCTCTATACATGTCTCTAGTGAACCTTTTCACTTCTGTCACCTTTTCTTCACTCATTTTACTAAATTTAAAATTTAAAATTTTCTTTTATTTTTTTTGCTACATTCAAAAAATTGATAAGAAAAAGGTAGGGATTTCAAATTTTCGGAAGTGTTTTTTCGAAAAAAGACAAGGAGATAAAAGATCACAACTCATAAAACAGTTCGAAACCAGCAGTGAAAAAGATCTCCATTAATCGGGAGTCTAGTTTATAATTCTAAGGCTTCTGGTGGGTAGCTAGGGGTCCTGAGAAAATTTACAATTCAAAAAAAATAAAAAAAAAGAAAAATTAAAGAAATTAAAATGAGTAACGAAAAGAAAACAAGAAGGTCAAAGAAGAAGGTTAGAGTAGTTCTACCCAAATCCACGCTTTATGCACAACTGTGTAATGAAGATGAATTGAGAAATGCAAACATTCTTCCAGACTACCGAGTAGCAAAATCCCTGAAAGATTTGATAAATACAAATTTTGAATCTGAAGATTTTATTGAACTGAGTAAAGATTTTAATCTTATGACTCTAATGAAGAAAATGGTTCAAATCTACTCCAAATGGTCAGAATATCCCACCTCCTTCATCTCTGAGACGAAGGGGGCAAATGACTCTAGGTATGGAAAGGCAGTGAGAATGTCAGCTTACTTCTGGTTTTACTATCTGTCTGAGTTCTATAAGAGAGTTCAGGTATTGAGAGCAGAAGCAATTGGTGAAACATACGATTCTACCTTTAAAACCCAGGTTCTTATCTTTGGAGGGCTAGCTCTCATGGTTAAAGAGAACCTGCATGAGGGAATACTTGATTTGGTGGACTATAAGAAGTTTAAAGCCACCAGAATTGATAAGATTCTCTTAGATACTTTTGACTATGGAAAAACTCTTTTCAAGAAAATTGATAAGTTTGAGGAGGGAGTTTTAGTCAAACTCATCTGTGAGGGAGTAAATGAGATGAATTTAGGTAGTTTCATCTCTATGGCTATCTCCAAGAAGGCACTCTGGAACAAAGAAATGCAGCTCAAGATGAGTAAAAAAGGAAAAGAAGATAAAAATGTTAAACTTGGACAAACACTGGAGGAAATGATTGCCATTATGAGGAAAGAG
>QMTT01000240.1 GCA_003663565.1 Thermoplasmata archaeon | reverse complement strand
CTATAGGAGATAAAAATTTCACATTATTAGAACTCACTCCAAGAAGGAATGCTAATTTAGAGATAGGAGAGAAAGTATATATTGGCAAAAATCTTAGAATGCGGAAAAAGATAGAAAAGGTTAGGAGAAAGGTATTCTATGACGAGTTATCTGATATAGCAAAGAAGTCTCTTCCTAAAGTTTTAGAGCAGATAATATTGGATCAAGAGCACAGGTTCATAGAGTTCATAAATACTGCGGGTCCATTAAACTTAAGAACGCATAAGTTAGAGCTTATTCCAGGTCTTGGAAAGAAAGTTGTTAATCAAATCATAGAGGAAAGGGAAAAGGCACCATTCAAGAGCTTTGAAGATCTGAAATCAAGAGTGAAAGGAATACAGGATCCCATAAAGATGTTTCGAGAGAGGATATTAAAAGAGATGCTTGAGGAGGAGATTCCTGTAAGACTTTTCACACATTATCAGAAGAAGCCAGCACCGAGGGCTATAGTATGAGCTTAAAGAGGGATGTGTTATGGCTTCTTAAGAGGTATAACATTTCAATATCAAAGAAGCTTGGTCAGCATTTTCTAGTCGATGAAAAGATAATGAAAAAAGTTATCCAATATTTGGAGCCACAGAAAGATGATATTGTTCTTGAGATAGGTTCTGGGTTAGGAATACTTACTAACCTGGTTGCAGCACATGTAAAGAAGGTTTACGCCGTAGAAAAAGATGCAAGAATGGCAGAAATTACTAGAAAACTGGCAAGAGACAATGTTGAGGTTATTGTTGGGGATTTTCTTAAGATAGAGCTTCCAGATTTTAATAAAATAATTGGAAATATACCTTATGCAATATCCTCACAGATAACAGCCAAGATATTACTACTAAAATTTGATATCGCAGTTTTAATGTATCAAAAAGAGTTTGCTGAGAGGTTTAAAGCAGATCCCGGGACGAAAAAATATGGAAGGATTACAATACTAGTAAACTACTATGCTGACGTAGAGCTTCTGGATGAGGTAAGTCCAAAGGCATTTTATCCAAAACCTGAAGTATACTCGCGAATTGTTAGGTTCAGGAGACTTAAGGAACCTAGAGTTCATGTAAAAAGTGAGGAACTATTCTTTGAAATTACTAGGATTCTCTTCTCTCAGCGTAGAAAAAAGGTAAGAAACATATTAAGAAATTATGGAATACCATTTGACGAAGATGCTCCTTATTTAGAGATGAGGGGTGATGCTCTTTCAATAGAACAGATAGCGGAGTTGGTGAATTATATAAGCGAGAGGAAGCCACATGGAGGGAACCCCTGGTGATTGACCTTGAAGTGTGCTTTTCATGATGGCATAAGGGTGCTTGTTTGTGATGGCGTTTATGAACCAGCAGAGGATACTTACTTGATACTTGATAACCTAGACGAAAAAGGTCCTGGACTTGCCCTTGATGTGGGAACAGGATCCGGAATAATAGCAATATGGCTGGCCAAGTTGGGGTTCTATGTAGTCGCTACAGATATAGATATAAATGCTATTAGATGTGCAAAGATGAACGCAGAGCTTAACGAAGTCAATATAGATCTTATTAGATGTGATCTTGCAGAAGCCGTAAAGGGAGAGTTCGATGTTATAACCTTTAATCCCCCATATTTACCATTTAAGGATAATATACATGAAGATCTATGGTGGTATGGGGGAAGAGAGATCATAGAGAGGTTCATTAATAGAGACCTTCCAAAGGTTCTAAAGAAGGACGGAAGAATGTACATGGTCTATTCATCACTTACTGGAATAAAAAGTCCTGAAGAAGTGTTTCCACAGAAATATCGTGTGGAGATAGTCTGTGAAAAGAGGATCATGTTTGAGACGTTGTACCTAGTGAAGGTGACATGGAAATGATTATAGAGCCTGTATCTCAATTGGGTCTTGCAAGGCATTTAATGATTACCATAAAAGATAAAAATAATAACAAAGAAAAGCGCTTTGAAACCCCGAATGTCATTATTTATGGAAATCTTGTGGATAATGGAATTCCCGGAGATATTATTTCATTTGCGACATCATATAAGACTCATGAAGGTGCACTCATAAGATTTCCAAGAGCGGATTATATACCATATGAGGAGAAAATAGTAAAGGAGGGAAACGTAGCACTAGTCATAGGTGCTCCTAAAGAGTCACTAAAGGACGTGGATATAGTGTTCACAATTATTTCGAAAGATGTTGGAAGCAGTTATAGGAGGACACTAGATACTATAATAAAAATCAGAAGAGTAATGAGAGACGATGCTATACTTTATGTTTCTGGATATTTTAAACCAGGAAGTCTTCCAATTTTATATTATTTTGGTGTGGACTTAGTTGACGATGCATTCCTTGTAGGAGATCCTAAGAGAAACGTCATAGCTAGGAACATGGTGAAAGTTGCTGAGAAAGTCAGGAAGCTTATAGATGAAAAAAGACTTCGAGATTATATAGAGATCATTGCAAGAAAATCACAATATAACGCTTCCATGATAAAAATCGGAGAAAAGGACTATTTTAAAGAACTTGAAAGAGGGTATCCTGTGTTAAATGAGAAAAAAGTCCTTATGACAGTCTTTGAGGAGGCATTATATAGACCTGACGTAAGGAGGTACATTGAAAGGCTACGAGAGTATTATGTGCCACCAAGGAGTGAAAGAGTGCTTCTTTTGATACCCTGCTCGTATAGGAAGCCATACTCAAAATCAAAGACCCATAGGGAGATCCTGAAAGCGCTGTCTAAGATCAAAAACAGGTACGCAATACATG
>QMTT01000239.1 GCA_003663565.1 Thermoplasmata archaeon | reverse complement strand
CGAGGGAAGAACTCCCAATGAAGGGCCAATGAAGCCAAACCCCTACCGAATTATGGTAATAAAAAACAGGGACTGGAGTTAAAATTCCACGAGATCACACTAACTCCCCCACAAGGAGAACCCTATCGATCTCTATCAGGCTAATCTAATATGTTAAGCCTAGACGATAGAAAGCCTCAAAGCGATGGTGGAAGGAATAGAGACGGTTTTCATGGTAGAGAGGAGTCCGAGGGAGGATTTCTTTGAGGGTATAATTATAATAATTTATCATCTATATCACTTCACAGAAACGCTCTACTTGCTATCGCGAACGCTAAAAACAGCTAAATAAAAATAAATATAATATTTGCTGAATTTTTCATGTATGAGATATCAAACTCATTGGAATCCCAAAGGGGACGATGTCATTAGAAGAGCTGAAATTAATCTCATTAACTCTACCTTGTCTTTAATTTCGACGTTATTTATTCCAAGGATGCTAGGATTTGCTTTAAGGCCTATTATCACAACATCTCTACCATTATATTTAATGATGAGTGTTTTCTTAGCCTCGTATAGCTCTTCTCCAATCTCTGCTATGAGTTTCATGACATCCGAAATGCCTTTTATAGTCTTCGTGGCCTCACTTTTCATACTCTCCTTTAGTGCTTTTGCAAGCTTGGTTATTTTCTCTGGGTTTGATATATCCACAATTATGTCATCTTTGCTTATCGTGATAAAATTACCTTCAAGCCTTATCTCAAGTGAACCTCCTATTATTAACCTCTGAAGCTTAAGAAGCACTCCTACAAGGTTTTTTACATTCATTATTATCACCATAAAAATAAAGGAAAAGTCAATAAAAGGCAAGGAGAAAGTTCATTCTTTTCTCAGTGGGGCAAATTTTATTGTTACTTCTCCATCTAGGGTAAGCTTGTCAAACTTAATGTGAAGCTCTGTTTCACTGCTTTTAACTATTTCAATGATCTTCCTCATATCTACCTTTGGAATAAGCTTCTCTTTTGCCTCTGCAATGGAAGCTATAACCTCTTCTATTTTGGGTCTTGGGATTTCTGGCACTTGTTTCTTTAGTTCCTCAAGAACTTTCACTGCCTTTTCCAGCCTCTCAAGAATTGTCTTGTCTACGGCAATTCTTACTTCCCCCTTTTCTTTATCAATCTCCGCTTCTGGCATAATTGCTACCCTCCTTACTAATACACTCTAATCTGTTCTATACTAATGCGTTATTCCTTTATAAGTCTTATTTCCTCTCTCATCCTGGTTCTCCGCTACTTTTGGAACACGCGAGACTATCGTAGCGGAAGACACTTCATCCTCAGGCTTTATTGGAGAGTTTTCATAGGGAACGGGGCTTCGTACGTCCTCAGGGCTCAGTGATCTTCATTCGGGCTTGGGATCCCACATATCGTGGATTGCCACATTATAATGAGATAAATCTTAGGAATGTTTAAAATTGTGGAAAGTGAAAGGTGGCAAACGTTTCACTTGTTGCAAGCTATGGAACAACCTCTCTGAAAATTACACTCCAGTACGAGATGAGATAAGGTTTAGGAGGGTCTGAACTCGAGAAAAAGAAAATATAAAACTGGGAGCATGAGGCTCATTGCCACTTAGACTCGTCTAAGGCCTTCTCAGTCTTTGCTACAATGGTGGTACCGACGAGGTCTCCTGTTACGTTAACCATTGTCCTGCCCATGTCGAGTATGGCATCTATTCCTGCAATCATACCATATGCCACGGCCACAGCAGTACCTGGCTCAATAGGTAGTCCAACAGACTCTAAAACCATTGCTAACATGATCAAACCTGCACTTGGAACTCCTGCAGTTCCTATAGATGCTAAAACTGCCGTAAGCACTACCATTAGCTGCTGTGTAAGTGATAATGGTTGACCAACAGCAAATGCAATGAACATTGTGCATACTGCTTGGTATAGTGCAGCCCCATCCATGTTTATCGTGGCTCCTAGAGGCAGAGTGAATGAGTATATTCCTCTATCCACACCTAGCTGTTCCTCTGCAACTTTCATTGTTACTGGGAGAGTTCCACTTGAGCTTCTAGTCACAAATGCTGTTACCATAGCATCCTTTGCCTTAGCTAGGAACTTTATGATGTTGAACCCGAATATCTTAAGCACAAGGCCATACACTATGAATATCTGCAGAGCAAGACCTATGTAAACTGCAGCTACGACCTTTCCTAGAGGTCCTAGCACTCCCGGTCCCTGTTCTCCGACGACAACTGCTATAAGTGCAAAGACACCGTATGGAGCATATTCAAGTACTCCACGTACTATCTTATACATGGCTTCTGCAAATCCGTCAAAGAACTCAAATAGTGTTGTTCCAGACTTTCTAAGTCTTTCATTTTCACTATGCATTAGGTATGATATCGCTATTCCAAGGATTATTGCAAAGAATATTGTTGGAAGTATTTGTCCTTGTACAAGGGCTGCAAATGGGTTCTTTGGGATTATGTTCAGGAGGACGTCTATTGCAGATGGAGGTGCCGCTTGTATTGTCTTCTCTGGACCCTGCAATGCTAACCCTAGTCCTGGCTTAAAGATGTTTGCCATAAGAAGCCCAAAGCACACAGCAACTGCTGAGGTTATTAGATAATAAACCATGATTTTAACTCCAACCCTACCTAGCCTTGCTGGGTGTATGCTCGCTGCACCGACGACTAGTGACGCAAGAACTATGGGCATCACAATCATCTTTAGTAGCCTTATAAAGAGATCTCCAAGAGGCTTTATTACTGCTATCTTAGGGCCCACAAT
>QMTT01000238.1 GCA_003663565.1 Thermoplasmata archaeon | reverse complement strand
GTAAGCAACCTGCGAGTTGATTACTGTCTCGGCACCGGCAAAATCATCTAAGTAGTTAACAATCACAAACCCTTTTTCTGCGGCAACGTGCGCAACTGCAGACGAGACCCTCTGACAAATCTGAGCCGAGGACCTCATTCCCATAGGTAAAGATGTATCGAAATACAACTTACTCTGCCATTTATATCCCAGCAGGGGAACGTCCACTGGATCCACTGGGATTTGTCTATAAGCCTTCTTGAGATCTTTTTTAAACAAATGGCAACCCTTACCTTTAACTTTCACCTGTTCGACTAGCTCATCTATGCTAGGGTACGTGGTAGGCATTTGCTCGCCCAAATAACTTATAGTGCTTATACAGTCGTTAATACCTTTACCATAAGGCCAGCTGAGATCAAGAATAATCCGCGGTTCCGTTGTGTCCCGCTTCTTGATTGCGTTAAGAGGAGAGACCCCTATTGGCACCACGTTATTGGGTGTACCAAAGGGGTTTTCCTCGAAGGGGCCTATAGCAGACCCCCTGTCAAGTTCTTTAGTTAAATAAGCACTTACCTGTGCTAGATATTCGTTAACACCACCATAGTTAGAGCCACATTGCTTTGGCTCTATTGACCTATCGTGATTTATGGGCCAACCGTACTCCAGAAACTCACAAACCTGTTTATCATGAAAGTTAATAAGCAGTCTTCTAATATTTTCAATATTAAGTCCAGACGGTACTGGAATCCTGGTAGAATTATAGTTATATAGTACGTTAGCCCTGTCTTGATTCATGTTAATAGCGTTATTACATAACTGTAGCCACGAATTGGCTACAGACCCGACCGGACGGAGAAGTCAAGCACTGTAGTGTGGACAGACTGAGCTGGTGTCGGGGTGCTTGGCCTCCCGTCTGTCCTTTAGTAGGCACTTTGCACAAACATGTTGTACGGTAACCAATTTACCGTATAACTCCTTCTGGTGCGCGTCCTTGAGCGGACAGGCACCTCTCTGGTACTCAGAGCAGAACCAGATCTTGTCGGGCGCCGTGTTACCTGAGTTGGCGCCCGATTTGCGTTTACCTGCGTACGGTTGCCCCCTTGCTTCCGCCGGGGCAGCCGTGGCCCTAGCCTGTCGGTCGGCGGTCAACAAGGTATAATGCATTGTTTGCAGTATATCAGATGACCAGTCGGCGCTGCCCTGCTCTATTTTTCTCAAAACCGCGGCGTAAACACTTCTTACTGCCGCCCATGAATACGAGCCTAACAGGTTAGCTAGGGACCGAATCAAGTTAAGCCGCCCTAACACCTCTACCTGCGATGGTTGACATTCCAAAATGATTTCCATCTCCCCTGCCACGAGGAGACGGAAATCAAGATCCGTGAAAGACAAGTTAGATTCGGCATTAAAATCGTTGGGTAAGGCAGCGTGGGCCCACCTTTGTGCTGACTTGACCAGGTCAATGGATCTAGCTGTGGCCCCGGATTTGACACCGAGCTCCCTGGACCGCGCGGCCGAGGGATGGGGGGGGTAATTACATGCACCTGTGTTATGGTCAAATTCAATTTGTGAAGTACATGTATCAATCATATCATGCAAACCGTTATCAATATTGTTACTGTTATCGTTATCGTTAGAATTGATGCATGCAAAATCTTTATCAATCAAGCTACGTATGTATAATTCGTTATCATAGGACAAGCCTGTTAAATCAAACTCACCCTGCGGTGCGAGAGGTGGAGATGGAGCGTTTCTTCTTGTTAAGTTAACAAATTCCCTCGGAAGTTGTGCTGCTCTCGATGGGTTAACTGCCGCTCTCACCGCGGGAACTGCCGCTCTCGCCGGGGGTAACGCCGCTCTAGCCGCAGGTAACGGCGCTCTCGCTGACGGAATCGCTGCCCGTGCAGTAGTAACTCTCCGTGGCGCCGGAGTTGCCCTGACCGGCCTGTTATGCGGGGGTGGCGGCGGCGGTGGAGCGCTTCCATTTGTAGACAATGGCGTCGGCGTATTTATCGATACGGTGACGGTAGGTGGCGCTTGAAGTTGCGCCTGCACGGCCCGAGCACGACTCGCCGCTTGCCTTTCACGGAGGACGGCGTCGTTCTTGGCGATGGCTGCCCGCAGTTTTTCCAATTCTTCATTGAGCAGAGAGTCACGCAATTGAAGTTCTTGTTGCGCCAGAACTTCCCTAAGCCGAGAGATTTCGTCTTCAGCGACGGGGGGGGCGATACTAGGAGTCGCGGCGAGTTGACTGGGAGCTGAGACGAGCTGACGCGGTGCGGGGTCGAGCTGACTGTGTACGGGGACGGGTTGGCTAGCGGCGGCCGTTGCGTAGTCGGCGGCGGCGGACGTTGAAGCGGACTCTACGGGCCCGTAGGCGGCTGCGGGCGCGATCGAGCCGGGGGGAAGTGCGGACGTGCGAAGGGCTGGTACCGGTATACTTGCCACCTCGTCCAGACCCATGCTGGAAATCCTGATCGCGATCTCGTCGTCCGATTCTTCAGGCGTCGAGTCGGAATCTTGCCTGTCCAACACTTCGGCATCCACTCTCCCGCGCGTGCTTAGCCGCTTGTAATCGACCCGTTTTGACTTGCGTTTGATTGACGGCATAATAACAATACTCCAAAGGTGTAAATACTAATAATAATATGTATGATCGTTTGGTAAATCCTGAATAATGTATGATGTCAACTTGTCTATGTCTAAACTGCAAGTGAACCCTTTGTTTGCTTGGCAAGCCAAACAAAGTACATGTATTTACCGTTGCCATGACGACCTCAGACAAACAACCACTCACAGCCC
>QMTT01000237.1 GCA_003663565.1 Thermoplasmata archaeon | reverse complement strand
TAAGGATCGCCTAAAAGAAGCTCAACAGATGCTTAATGAAGCTGTCAAGATTTCGAAAGATTTAGACGCGTTTTTGAGAGAAGAAGTGGTCAAAATAGAAAAGTCCCTTAAAAAGGTTAAGTCAAATATGAAAAAGATTGAAGAAAGTGTGAAGGCAAAGATCCAAAGAATACTTGCAGGAGAGTCCGTGGACACAGTTCTAAGAGATCTTTACAAGGATCTCGAGGGAATAACAACACTAGTTTACGCAGCGATAGATGGCGTTGGAATGTTCACATACCCAAAAATTGAGATCGGAGCAGGTTTTGATTACACTAAAAGGCCATGGTATATGGAAACCAAGAGGGCCATGAAAGAAATGTGGATAGAACCCTACTTAGACTACAACGTTAAGGACTACGTCGTGACGTTCAGTTATCCAATAATAGAGAAGGGTATGTTTAAGGGCGTAGTCTGTGCAGATATAATGCTAAGAAAACTGTTCTAAGGCTATATTTCTAGTTTTTCAATATTTATAACTTCCCTGATTTCTATAACATCAAACTCTTTCTTTAACAACTCCAGACTATCTTCATCTTGCAAATCTCTTAAAAGTACTTCAAAACTACCATTATCGCTAATCTTAGCCCTATAAATGTAGTTTTTCAGTAGCATTTTATACTGAAAGGTCGCAAGATCCTCTGTTGGAGGTATCTTCAAAGTGCCCCTTACAAGTCTCGGCATATAGATCACCTGAAGAAATTTATAAATTAAATAAGCTAAGGAAAATTACTCAAAAAAGTTCTTTATTTCTATGTATGTCTTCTTGTATAGTTCAGAGTTCTCGACTTCCTTAATCCACTTAGGATCTCTCTTATAGATCTCCTTCTCCAGATCCACTTCAGGATGCATCTTCTTGTATTCTTCCCATGGTATACTGTACGCCTCTTGGGCTTTATCACGATATATCTCTGGGATCACGTTAAATGCACAGAAAGGTACTATACGACCATCAGGCATTACGTAATGTATCTGGCATCTACGTACCCTGTTTACGTCATAGTTGTAGAGATCCTGGAAGTGCATCATGCCCAAGAACAGTGATTTCAGGTGGAATTCTCCTAAGGCATTATAATTATGATATATGAATACCTTCCTCAATATCTTTATAAGATCAAGCCCCTTTGGCTGCTTTTCCTTGTCTATGAACTTACTCAGTGCAAAGATCAATTTAGCAGCCTTTAGTTTCTTCATGAATCCTGTTTTTGTCTTTTCTATATCTTCTCTGAGTTCTCTGATGTATTCGAAGAGTCCCTCGACATCCACAAACCTTGTAATAGGTATTACTCTCCCATCATCACTAAGGAACACATATGTCCCAGCTCCACAGAGGATGTGCGTGGAAAGATGAAACTGTGGAGTTCCTGTAAGGGCTTCTATGAGCTCACTGATCTCCCAAGGTGTTGGTACTGTATACCAATCTTCCCTACCTATCTGTCCATTAGTGTACTCCTCTATCCTCTTTATAACCCCTGTTTTCGTGATCCTGTATTTTCTTATGTCTTTGTTCTTAAGCATCATACCTACAAGAGATACCGGTTGGAAATTCACAGCCCTTATTATGTCAAGGTGATTTAACGCGAAATTTATTATGTCACCAACTTGATCATCGTTCACACCTTTTATGACTGTAGGAACAAGGACTATGCCAGGACCACCAGCCCTACGTGCTGCCTCCAATATAAAAGGAACTTCCCAGTGATTCTTCCAGTTAGTTTTTCCATCGACACCATCAAAGCTTAGATACATCGTATTCACGCCTGCCTTTCTCAACTCAATAAGATATTCTGGATTCTCAACAAACTTCAAACCATTCGTGTTAAGCTGTATATGAATATAACCCAGCTCTTTTGCTATTTTAACGATCTCAACGAGATCATCTCTTAGTGTTGGTTCTCCTCCAGTGATCTGGATAGCAACGGCAGGATATGGTTTTAGTTCTCTTCCTCTCTTAAGCATGTATCTTATCTGCTCAAGAGAGGGCTCATAAACAGGTTCTCCTTCTTTTGCGTAGAAGAAACAATACCAACATCTTAGATTGCATCTGTTAGTTGCAACTAAGTTCAGCAGAGCTGTATGAGAAAGATGTGCTGGACACAACCCACAGTCAAATGGACAGTTTGCTCCTGTATTCTGTATGGGCCCCATTGAGAACTTGATCCTCCTCGTCGCTTTACTACCTGCCCATGTCTTGGCATATTTAAGAGATCTCTTATAGAAGTTCACGTCTTCGTCTATTATATCCTCAAAGACTCCATGCTCGGGGCATTTCTTTATCATTCTGAGTTCTCCATCCTCTTCGAAGTATACTGCAGGAATTATCCTACGACAGATAGGACAAAGCGATAATGTTTTTAAGGGAAGCTCTGATGGATATGTACTCTTTGCAGTACTGTAAATTTCTTCAAACTTTCTTAACAAGAATGTTTGATCCTCAAGATATTCGTCTGATTTTATCTCCTCTTGGACTTTCACTTCAGTTGTCATTATAATATCCCTCCAATAGTGTTCACAAGATATACTTTATAACATCATTTTGCTCTTATTTTTGATTTGGACCTATTTTATTTTAATACCTTGACTCATGTCTCAGAATATCGAAAGATGATATATCGCACTCAGATATACCTTATAATTGAGGCGTCTATTATATATGTTTTTTTAACATACCTTTACTGGGCTTTGGGTTCTCTTCTCTTAAAGTAAAATATGAGCGCATATGGAACTATCGCTACTACCACAAGCAAT
>QMTT01000236.1 GCA_003663565.1 Thermoplasmata archaeon | reverse complement strand
TGGTTTCTGTGTTGTTCCTCACAACAGTGTTCTTCTGGCCAGTAGTTACGGCAATACCCGGATATGCCACTGCACCAGCCCTGATACTCGTAGGACTTCTGATGATGAGTGCACTAGCACAAATAAACTTCAGGGACTATGCTGAAGCGATACCGGCGTTTATAACGATAGTTATGATGCCCATGACGTACAACATATCCAATGGAATAGGTGCGGGTATCATAACCTACGTGGTTATAAAGCTACTGACAAAGAGGTACAAGGAAATACACCCAATAATGTACGTACTTGCAGTAATGTTCATAATCTACTTCATAGCAATTTCTCAAGCTGGAGGTTCTTAGACACCTTTTTCCTAAATTATTTTGAGCTCTAAACAAACACAAAGTTATAACCTAATGACTTTCTTATAGTTCCACGGTTCCTTAATCGGATCATATCCAAGTTCTTTTTCTATAAACCTACGCCAATATGAGAACTTCGTGGCATTCATAGGATCTTCTACTATTTTCTTTCCAATCTCCGGACCTCCTAAACTCATTATCGCTTGTATATATGCTTTCCTAGGATCAATGTTAACACCGAACATTTTCGCTAATACTTTACTTGTTTTCATTAAGTCCCTTATGGATTCATAAGATAGCAAGCTTAAGTTTTCTGCAAATGGCTTTGGAACAAGAAAATTAACAGAATAATCAATTTGTTTTCCAGAAACACGCTTTAGGTTCTCTATTAAATCTTTTATTTCCAGAAAGTCTTCCAATTCTTCCCCAATTACGCCGACCATTATATATAGTTTTATTTTTCGTATATTTTTGTATCTTTTGAGCTCCTTTCCAAATTCTATTATCTGATCGTTTGTGAACGACTTTCCTAGGATCTGCCTAATCCTTTCAGAATGTTCAGGCGCTATGGTTATCGTCCTGTTGCCCACACGGTCAAGAACCTCTAAAACATGCGTGTAGTCTCTATCGACCCTTATAGAAGGAAAGGAGAAGTAGAAATTTTCCTTCGCTAAGTGATCCACTATTTCATTTAAGTAAGGATTAGAAAAAGGCTCAGATGATATTATTTCAATGTTTCTAGTAATATAGTATCTCTTCCAAAATGTCACGTCTTCTATAACACCTTCAAGACTCTTATACGTTACATAATTTCTTACATTTCCGTACATACAAAAACGACACCTAAAGGGGCATCCTCTTGTGAGTTCCAAAAGAATCCTAACATTAGGATTCTCTGGGAGTATCTGAATCCTTGAATATTCATGCTCTATACTTTCAGCTCGCAAAACTCTGACAGGATTCATCTCCTCAGGTGAGATCACTAATCCCTCGTCCACAAGACTCTCAATGTCAAAATCATATTCATATAAGATCGGAATTATCTTTTCAGCGTCAGATGGCGTTACATAAAAACCCATACCTAACAGTGGTCCAGGATTAAATGTTGTAATACCGCCAACGAGCACTTTTTTCTCTCTAACATCTATACCACTTCTCTTTATTATCTGAGCGAGATATGGATAGTTCATCTCGAAATTTGAAGAGACAAGCACGATATCAAATTCCTTGAGTGGAATATTGCTCTCTATGGAGAGCACAGAATCGTAAGTGAGTCTTTCAGCGGCAACATCATCATACGAATTTAACATTCTGTAAATTATTTGATATCCTAAAGTATAATAGGAGATCTTCCTAAGAGAAGGAAACACAATTGCTATCCTATGCCTTACACGAGAGGGGTCTTTCCTTACCATAAACAATTCCTTCAGCGGCATATATCTCACACGTGAGTTGAGTGCTGTTTATATATCTTTAACTTAAAACTTAATAATGTCTTAAATGACACGGCTAGGTAGTGTTCAACATCACTCAAAGTTAACTGCTATATAACGAATCACTAATCACGACAGGATCCCCTTTTGGGGACTTGGCGAAACTCCTCCCCCAATTCATCCCCGCATTGAAGTGCGAGGCTTTCTTAGCAACATTCTGTAAATTGTATTGGGAGCATAATAATTCGTAGCAAAAATATCAAAAGTTATTTATGGAGAAGGAAACTCATAAGGGAATTGTAAGAAGCATACAAGACGATTAAATAGTTATGAGTGATAGCGTGCTGTATTTTGAAGGTTTCAAGAGAGGTGCTCTTTGATGATGCCAGTAAATATATCTAAGCTTGCTGAGCACTTCGTATATAAGTCAAAGTATATTGACATAGCTCAGGATATGCTACGAGAGTTCATACGATTTCACAGGGTACAACTCTCTTCAGATCTTAGACAAGCTCTTGACATAGTTAAGAGTTATCTTCACGATTTTTCCATAGAATCAAAGATTTATCATATAAGTTCGAGCACTATTAGGGAGTTCTTTAACGCATTCGGATGGGAGCTTGAGGATGCTAGACTGGAGCTTTTGGGCCCAGATATTTCCACAAGCTTTACATCTGACGATACAAAACTCTTAGCTGTGGTACACTCCCCAAGCGGTATTTCTTCAGGAGAAATCACTCTTATGAAGAAGGATCAAGACCTCTCTGGAAAAATAGTACTGATAACCGAAGATCATAGGGTAAACTATCTCAAAGCTATAGAAAAAGGAGCATCCGGAGCGATATTTGCTAGAAAAACTGCCGACACAAGTGCGTATCCATACTTTGGCCTCTTCATAAGTAAAGACCTCTTGGAGACAAAAGGAATCCCGGCAGTAACTATTCCTTGGTCATATGCTGAGAGAATTATAAAGGCCATAAAGAGGGGAGAGAAGATCAGCGCTATTATAG
>QMTT01000235.1 GCA_003663565.1 Thermoplasmata archaeon | reverse complement strand
CTTGCATAAAACCTTCAGGTGTTAATAAATAGTTACGCTCTGTTTTTCCTCGTTTTGTGTATAAAGATTCTCTAATCTGGTGTCCGCGAACATGGACGCCAAATTCCTCTAATTTCTGCATTTCTTGCTCAATTCTATTAACAACTGTTGAGTGCTTCTTAATTCCAAAAGCTTCACATAAAACATTTGATGGGATAAGAACATCTGAACCTACGTAACTAATTGCCTTAACTATTTTACTTTCTAAACTTTTAGCTAATTTACTTTGCATCTGTAACCCCTTTAATAGTTTTAGTGTTTGTAATAAATAAGTCATCAAATAGTTCAAGTATGTTGTTATTCACTTCTGATACTTTAGTAAGGCCAAATAAGGTAATCTCTTCACCTAAGTCATCGTCACTTAGTTTTTCGTATAACTCTTCTCCTAAAACTGCTTTCATTATTAAATAGACGTTATTCCAACTAACCACCGCATGGTCTTCAATTACATGTTCTGCGTTAGCTGTTAGATATAGTGCACCATCTAATAGTTCCATTGTTCCGTCACACAGTTGGTATTCGTTTGTTATAATGCTTGACATACATTATCCTTGTATTAATTTACACCACCGACTTCTAAGTTGTGGATAATGTATTATACCATACTTTTTACCTTTAAAGGTAAATACTTAATCTATATATTATTTGTTTAAATGTACCGGTACCGATACTTTTGAATGTACCCAATTGGGTACTTTTGAAGATAAACGTAAACGCGGGTTTACATTTCAAACCGAACTCTAAGGTTCAGTTTATGTTATCTATTTTAGTTGGGAGAGGATTCCATCTACTGTATCACTTAATCTATCCATAGAACCTGGTCTAATAGTATCTGCATCTTGTGCTTTATCTATCATTAGTTTCACTGCTACTAGCAACTCTATTTCATTATTAATACTTTCCATCTGTATTTCCTTTATGTTTGATAATCGATTGTATCTAAACTATATAAGTTAGGCCTTAGTGAAGAAAAATATATACATTTTTATTCAGTAGGTGAATCGTCAAAATGGAAGAACTTTTTACGATCTATCAAACGAAGGGGTAAAATGGGACAATTTTACCTCTTCAAACTTACCCTTCACCTTTTATTTCACTTATAATTTCATCTAACCATTCATCAAACATTGTTTTCATCTATATATCCTTTATAGTGTAGTAGTTCGCATTGAAGGCATTTGAAAACCAAACTCTTCTTCAACTGCTAGTATGAAATGGTGTATCGTATGTGGATTCATATTACCTTTACCTGTTAGGTGGAATATCCAAACATATAGTTTCTCTAATGTATCTACACGGTCAAACTCTATACAATATCTATCACGCTCTGGGAGTGCTTTATAGTTTGTTGATAGGTAAAAACAGTTGTCCTCAACTATTATTCTTGTCTTTGCATCATGCGCCTCTTGTGCTATTCTACTCTCTTCTAATATACTTTCTAAATTCATCTGTTAATCCTTTTCTATTGTTGTATAAGCTGATGATATATCATAGCCTAGTGTTCGAGCTAGTCGTTCAAGTTGTAGCTTTGGGTCTAAATAGTAGTCATTTTGAACTACATGCTTAGGTGTTTCAGCTATTGCCTCATCTATAGTTGATGTGTTAGTTATAGCTACTTCTAACGGGTTTAAAGCTTTAGGTTTAGTGTCTCCTTTATTTATGTTTTCTACTGCCTCGTCTTTATCTATTGGCTGTATAGTTGGCAAGTCATCTGAGGGGATAGCTTCTATAGTTGGATGGTGTTGTGTTGATAGTGCGGCGTCTGTTAAAGTATTACTATCTATTAAAGTGTATGTAGTTGACCTACCTTCTACTTCTGTTGTTGCTATGTCATCTATGAATGTTCTAATCCACTTATCTTTTGTGTTTCTGGTAGCATTAGTTAAATCAGACTTAGAAAAAACTTTACCACACTTTTCTTTTAAGAAATCTAGCGCAAGTTTTGCAGTGTTGTTATTTGCTACTACTTGAAAATCACCTTTTTTAAGGTTTGTAGTGTTACCACGTGCTCTTTCATTAGTTAATGTTCCACCTTCCCAAGGAGCATCAGTGTTTAGTGGGTCGTATCTAACTGTTGTTACAGTGGCTCTTCTTTTAGCACCAGCATTACCTTCTAATTTGAAGCCATTAACTTGCCCATTAGACCCTCGTGTGTCTGTAGAGTGGTCAATAAGTATAATTGTTGTGTTTAGTGTTTCACATAACCCATTGAACTCGTATAGTAGTGGTGATATATCTTGGGAGTTGTTTATGTTCATACCTTCTGATATGGCACTGGGGTTGTCAACTATGAATACAACACGTTCATTATGCTTTGACATAGCGACAGTAAGGTCAGTTATAACAGCTACTACAGCTTCTTTTATGGATATGTTTGCTGGTAAGTTATCTAACACTTTACTCATTGGTATATATGAAAAGCCATTATCTATGCAGTGTTGTTTGAATTTAGAACCGTTTGACCCGTCAGCATCTATGTATACTTTCTCTACTTGCACATCTCTTAATGCTACTGGACTTTGCCATGACTTGCCTGAGCTTTCTCTTCCGTAGAAAATATTTAAACCATTATATAAGAATGGTGTTTCCCCTATTTGAACTAGGTCAACTATTGACTCTTGTGTTACTGCATATTCTGCATTCAAGTAATCTTGGATATTCATTTGAAACCTTTTGGTTCCGCCAGTTTTGTTTTTAAGTTTATGTTTTGATTGTATGTAAGAAGGAGTGGCGGCTGCTTCTTAATCAATACATAATAAAGCTCAGTGAG
>QMTT01000234.1 GCA_003663565.1 Thermoplasmata archaeon | reverse complement strand
GAGAAAAAAGATACAATGTCATAGAGCCTGAGCCTATAGATCCCGAGAGATATACGAGGATTCAAAACATGATACTTAGACTTGCTCCATATGAAAAAACTCCTGAGAGCAAAGAAGAGTATGAAGCTCTAATAGACGAGCTCTTGGATAGAGTTGTGACTACAACACCAGGAGGAGGCTTTATCTCTCGTCTTTTTGGTCAGGAGAAAATCTATCTGACAAGGGAGGAACTTGATAGAGTAAGGTATCACTTAAAGAAGGATCTTGTTGAAATAGGGCCCTTAACACCGCTTACTAGGGATCCTTATATAGAAGATATACACTGTACTGGTGTAGGTCCTCTACACCTTGTTCATAAGATATTTGGAATGATGGAAACGAACATAGTTTTTAATACTGTCGAAGAGCTTAAGGAATATCTTGCAAACCTAACGGAACGCATTGGAAGGCCAGCGAGTGAGCAGAGGCCTATAGTGGATGCCTCTCTCCCAGATGGCTCTAGGCTTAATGTAATATATAGTACTGATGTCTCGTTAAAGGGTCCTTCTTTCACAATAAGGAAGTTCCAAGAGGAGCCCATAAGCATAACACAGCTCATAGCTTGGGGTACATTGTCAGCGGAGGTTGCAGCATATCTATGGCTTGCTGTCGAGAACGGCATGAGTATATTCATATCTGGAGAAACCGCTTCTGGTAAGACGACGCTTCTAAACGCAATACTTGTGTTTATACCATATGATTGGAAGGTTTACACGGCCGAAGACACACCTGAAGTTAAGCCACCACATCCTACGTGGCAGAGGCTAGTTACCAGGGAGAGTGGTCCTGAGGAGAGCAGGGTGTCAATGTATGATCTACTGAGGGCAGCATTAAGGTCAAGACCTAACTACATTATAGTAGGAGAGATAAGAGGTGCAGAAGCAGCAGTAGCCTTCCAGGCAATGCAGACAGGACATCCTGTTATGGCCACATTTCACGCTTCCTCGATTACCAAGATGATACAAAGGCTTACAGGTAGTCCAATAAACATACCAGTGACGTTCATAGATAACTTGAACATAGGAGTATTCCAGCAAGCAATGTACTATAAAGGATCATTTGTCCGTCGTACGATATCAGTAGAGGAAATAGAAGGTTACAGAAAGGAGTTAGGTGGCGTCGTCACGAGAGCTGTGTTCAGGTGGGATCCTATAGATGATAAGCACATATTCAGAGGACTCTACAACAGTTATATCCTCGAGAAGAAGATAGCCCCATTGATGGGTTTTGACGATCCCAGAAAGGTATATGATGAGCTATTTTTCAGGGCAAAGATCCTGAAAAAGATGGTTGAGCACAATATATTGAGATACAATGACGTTCTCAGGGTGATCGTGAGGTTCCAGAGATACGGTAGAGAAGGTCTCCCATTTGCGGTGTGAGTCATGGCAAAGATAAAAGTACACGAGAAGATCGCAATGCTCTTCAAGTATTATGGGATATCCTTTTCCAGATATCTGGCAACAAGACTTGTTCCAATATCTAGTGTGATGTTCTTTCTCGTCTTCTTTCTCATACCTCATGTTTTTCCACTTATAAATGAGCTTAGGATTACTCGTTATATACTCTACATGATCCCCTTTTACGTCACTATTGCACTCTTTTTGTATCCCATATCTCAAGCAATGAAAAAACGTAGGGAAATAGAGGAAAGGCTGCACTTAGCCGTTACGAAGATGGCAGTAATGGCTGCTGCAGGTATCCCAAGGGAAGAAATAATAAGAAGCATTGCAACTGATCCAACATATGGTGAGATATCGGAGATATTTAATAAGGTTCTGGTGCTCGTGGATAAATGGAAGATAAGTCTTGCTCGATCTTTGAGGTTGATAGCAGAGGAAGTTATAAGCGATGGCTTGAGGGACTTTATGAGGAGACTTGCCTCCGCGATAGAAGTCGGTGAGAACCTGAGTGAGTTCTTAGGGAAGGAGCAGAAAGTTATGCTTGTTGAATATGAGACAAGATATAGGACATCCCTCGAGTTGGCGAATATATTGAGGGAAATATATGTTTCGACGCTTGTGTCCACGATGTTCCTCTTATCATTCCTCGTAATTCTTCCGGTGCTCACTGGAGCTGATCCCTTAGTGTTCCTCTTTTCCGGTATTTCAGCGTATGCAATCGTGGAGGGTGTGATATATTATCTCCTGAGGATCGTACTCCCTGAGGAAACCCTTTATGGGAAGCCTAAGCATATAGCTTATGAGTTCGATCGATTGCTTACGAGATTCTATCTGCCTATAACAACTGTCATGTCATTTGTACTTGGAACACTCTTTTATTTCTTAGTACCCGCAGGTCTCTTCGTTCAGTATTGGCCTTTGTTCATATCTACGTCCTTGTTACCATTTAGCATAGTTGGAGTGCTCATTTACAAGGACGAGAAGAGGGTAAGAGATCGAGACAAGAACTATGAAGTGTACATAAGAGTTTTAGGAGCTGCTGCCATAGCATCGACAGAAGGACTTACTGGAGCTGTGGAAAGAGTACTTTCACATGATTTTGGGGAGTTAACGCCCCTCATAAGGAACTTATACAAGAGGTTGAGGACTAGGATAAATAAAGTCATGTCGTGGGAATATTTCATGGATGAAAGTGGCAGTTGGCTAATTCAGACATTCACGAGAATGTTTGTAGACTCTGTGAACCTTGGAGGAAACCCTGATCTTGTGAGTAGACTTATTACAGATAGCATATCCAGGATCTTGTCCTTAAGAACTGAGAGGCAGAGCCTTGTGTCTAACATTACTGGTATACTGTACGGGCTTGCGATAG
>QMTT01000233.1 GCA_003663565.1 Thermoplasmata archaeon | reverse complement strand
CTATGAGTACCCTTGGATTATTGGATATTGCTGTCGATATCACAACACGTTGTCTCATTCCACCAGAGAGCTCGTGAGGAAATGTTTGAACGTTCTTCTCAGGATTTGGTACTAAAACCTTCTTTAAGAGCTCTATTGCGTTTTGTATTCCTTCTTTTATTTTCTTCACGGTTCCATGATAATACATCGCCTCTGATATTTGATATCCGTTCGTATACAGTGGGTCTAAGGCGGCTGTTGGATCTTGGAATATATATGCTATTTCCTTACCACGTATCTGTCTGAGTTCCTCTTCAGATAACTTTAGGAGATCTACAGGCCCGTTCTCAGAGTAGTATATTACCCTGCCTCGTACGATCCTTCCAGGGCTCTCTATGAGTCTTGTAAGTGCCCTTGAGGTGACTGTTTTTCCACAACCTGTCTCTCCAACTAAGGCGAACGTTTCTCCCTCATAGACCTTAAAAGATACTCCCTCTATTGCCTTGACAACTCCAGCATACGTATAAAAGTGCACTGTGAGATCCTGAACATCAAGTATTTCCCTAGGCACTTTCAGTCACCTCCTGCTTTTTCTTCTTCAGTTTAAACTCTATACTCCTGCGCATCTTTGGATCAAGGATGTCTCTTAGTGAGTCTCCTAGGAGATTCCATCCTAAGGCAACGAGGAATACTACAAGACCTGGAAGTATAACAACCCACCATCTCTCTGGGAAGTACTGACTACCATCGTAGACTATCCTACCCCAATCTGCAATTGGTGGCGTTGCTCCAAGACCAAGATAACTAAGTCCTGCCTCCATAAGAACTACAGATCCAAAGTCCAAGGTTATGTAAACAAGTATTGGTCCTATTATGTTTGGCAGTATGTGCTTAAACATGATTTTCATGGGACTTAGTCCAAGGGCTCTTGCAGCTTCTACATAAACACTCTCCTTTTCTACGAGAGTACTCCCTCTGACAATTCTTGCATACCCTGGCCACCATACTATGATCATAGCAATTATCACTGAAAGTAGTCTTCCCAGGTTTAATACTTCACGTGGAGAAAGAGCAAAGAGCGCTAAGAAGATTTTCTGAGCGGTGGGATGTGCCAGGATGAATCTTGTCATCCTATCTGGGAGTGCTGCTGAAAGTGCTATTGCTAGTATCATTGCAGGAAATGACAGGAATATGTCCGTTATTCTCATTATTATTTCATCAACGACTCCTCCGTAATAACCAGCCACCAATCCAAGTATGATCCCCAAGGGAACTCCTAGAGCTATCACTAACACGGAAATCACAAACGATGTTCTCGCACCACAGAGGAGGAGACTCAGTAAATCCCTTCCATAATGGTCAGTACCCAATGGAAATCCTGGCGATCCTGGTGGTAGGAAGTACGTGGAGGGATCCTCGAACACTGGGAAGTAGTTATATGGATACCTAGCAAGATATGGACCAAATATTCCGAAGAATATGAATAATATGACAAAGAAAAGCCCTACTACACCAGCAGGAGACCTGTTTAAAGCATAGAGCATTAACTTACGCTCGTCTATTTTTGCCTTATTCTTTTTCTTATATCCTGGACGTATTTTGTCAATTATAGTAACTATACTATTTACTATGGCGTCAGAGACTCTATCTAGTATTTTCTTTTCGTACTCTTCAGTTCCCAAGGCTATCACCTCAGTATCTGACTCTTGGATCTATGAGTGCATATAAGATGTCTACGATCAGGTTTATCGTTACGTAAGTTATTGCGAACATGAAAGTCACTGCGATTACTGCAGGGAAGTCCAAGTTCCTTATCGAATTTATAGCATAATATCCCATTCCTGGAATACTAAACACAGTCTCAGTTATGGGAGCTCCTCCAAGCAGACCTCCGAACTGAAGGCCCATAACTGTTATTACAGGAACTAAGGCGTTCTTGAGAGCATGCCTGTACACAGTTCTCTTGGGAACGCCCTTAGCCTTTAAGTATTCTACAAAGTCCGAGCTAAGTGCCTCAAGGAATGAGTTCCTCGTAAACCTAGCAATAACTCCAGCACTCATGAATCCTAAAACAAACCCTGGAAGCCAGAATCTATGAACGTGTTGTACAAAGAGGTCAAAGTTCCCAGTTAGTATGGCATCTATGACAGGCACTCCTGTGATCTTCGGTGGAGATGGTGGTAGTCCTGCTAGATTTATTATCCTCACCTTGACATAGAACACGTAGATCAAAAGATATGCCAGCCAGAAAACTGGCAGGGACACTCCCGTGAGGGCAAAAAACCTGACAAATGTGTCTATCCAGGTGTCCTTTTTCAAGGCTGCTAGTATTCCTAGAGGAAGACCTATTATCACTGCAAAGAAAAATGCAAACAGAGCTAGCTGAAACGTTATTGGGAACCTTTTTAAGACCTCAGTCATCACGAGGTTAGACGTCCTTGGATCGATAAGCGTGTTCGTGATTAACCCATGTATCAGAAACACGTATTGGTCATACCAGGGCTCATTCATGTGATACATCTGCCTTATTTTTTCAACATATTCAGGTTTGACCTTTTCCCCTCCACCGATCCAAGCCTTTGCTGGATCTGCAGGAATCGCATATGCTATTATGAACACAAGCAATGTAACTCCAATTATCGTTGGAATAAACGTAAGCAACCTTCTCACTAAAAACCTTCTGAATCCACTCATTTAGAACCCACCACCAAGCTTTGTTAGCGTTGAGAGTGAGGTTTTATATATGATCACTTACGAGTTCTGCACTTTTTGGAACCATTATAAGTTTATAAAAGACAAACCTTTCAACCGTTCTCCGCTCCATCCACTACCGAATTCTCCTG
>QMTT01000232.1 GCA_003663565.1 Thermoplasmata archaeon | reverse complement strand
TTTGAGATGAAGGTTTTCATTTATAATGTTTCCTCGTCCAGAACTCTTTTCTTCTGAACGGGTTCCAGTTCCTTAATGGTCTATAGTATCCTATGATTCTGCTCCATATGTCTACGTTTTCGCTACCACATGCAGGGCACTTCTTATAGAGTCCTGTGAATGTTCTTCCACACTTATTACAATGAGTTATAGCTGGTGTGTAGCTCCAATAGACTAGGTCTGTTTGAATTAATCTCTTTGTTAGTTTAGCTAAAGCTTCTGGATCAGGTTCTTCTCCTAGGAAAATATGCATCATAACGCCTCCAGTGAATGTTTTCTGTACTTTGGATTCAATTTCGATTCTCTCGGGTAGATCTATGGATCCATAATATGGTGCTATGCTTGTTGAATAAATGGGATTGCCTGGTTCGCTGAGGTATTCAATTAGTTCTGGGTATTTCTTTATGTCTTTTAACGCGAGTTTCGCAGCAGCGGATTCTCCTGGGACTTCTTCAACGTTCCATGGTGTGCCTGTTTCTTTCATCCATTCACGTGCGTGTTCTACAGCGTATTCTACCATTTTCTTCATTATATTAGCTGCTCTTAACCAATCTTTTCTTGAGCCTTCGAACCATAGTCTTGGTTCTTGGAGGTAAATAGCGGCTGCTTCTGGGAGCCCTAGTATACCAATAGTGTTAAAGTGTGATGCTGGAAATTCTTTCAAGTATTCCTTGATCATAGCATACATGCCAGGATATTTACTCATTAAAGATAAGTATCTTCTTCTAAACCAATCTTCGCTCATCCTGACCAGGTATAGTACTTCGTCGAATATCTCCCAAAATCGATCATCGTCTCCTTTTGCTTCAAGAGCTATTCTTGGTAGGTTTACTGTTGTTACATTGACGCTTCCAGTGATATCCGGCATTGCCCATAGTCCTCCAAATCTTTGCTGCTCTATCCTCTTCAAGCTTTCTTCCCTTTGTTCTTCTATGTCTTTCTTAAGACTGAAGTTTAGACCCAGACCTTTTGGTCTATTGTTGTATGCGTAGAGGAGCTCGTTTTTATCAATGTTTATCCTACAACAATTGTGTGTAATTATACCTAGGCTATGGACAAAGTAATGCACCTTCTCAACTTCAACATCAATAAATCGCTGCTCCGAGTCGAACACTATTTCTTCGGCACTTCTAATATTTGTCCAAGCGATTGCTCCATCTTTCTTATACTTTTTCGGTTCACTGGTTTCAAAGCTACCATTAGGTTTTGCTGGGAAGTAGATAACATCTGTTCCATCCTTGTTTCTACGTATGTATGCTGGTATTCCAGTCATTGATGCAAGAAGTACTATGTCCTCGGCTAGTGATCTGTTCTTTATGTGTAACTCCCATTGTGCACGCTCCTTGTTCATTGGATTGAGCCTAAAGTATCCGTCAGCTTCAAGCATCCCCTTGAGAAAACTTAGCCTGACCGAGGGTGGGCTGGTGTATATAAACCACGGCACTCTCTTCTCGTCTGAGTAAGGGCTTACACCGTTATCCCATAATAGGCGGGCAAGCGGGGCGGAGTAAATAGCGATATAGTGGACGTTTTGATATCTTGGGTCATCCCATTCTTTTATACTCCATCTCATTTTCTTGGCGTAACCTACAATGAAATTTATTAATTCAACTTCGTTTTTGTTAACAGAAAATTGAACACCACATAAATAGTGATCATTACGTATAAGGTTAGAATTCTTAATTTTCGTTGCATCATATTTGTTTCTAATAAGAGTACCATCACCATAGTATAGCCCGAGGAATCTAGCGAACTCTTCATTAACGGTGACTTCGATCTCTCCTTTGAGCTTCACATATTCACCGGGGACTTCATGCATAATGATCGGAATTTTAAACATGGTAAGTTTTTTAATTCCGAGAAAGCTTTTTGCCTTTCTAAGCTCAATGCTATTTTTATACTTATTATAGACAAGTATTGGGTGATCAGGTGTTACTAAAAACACTCTTCCATCGCTTAGAGTGATTCTCACAGCACGCCTCGACTTTTTGACTAAAAATCTTCGTATACTGTGCCAGGTGAGTGTTTTTTTCTCAAAGTCATATGTGAGAACTGCAAGTTCCTTCTTCGGTTTATACCATTCTGCTCCGTCAGGGTCAACGACTTCTAGTTCACCTGAGTACTTCTTAAAGACTTCCCCAATAGTAGATACATGCAACGTATTACCATCTTTTATAATAAGCCTCTCGCTTTCGTGGAGACACATTGCAAAGCTTGCATCTGGGTCAACTATTCTCGTGTTGAGCCAATAAAAGCTACCACGGTGTGCTGCTGTTTTGAATATTGCTTCAAAAACTTCTGGTTCTTCCCAGATCATTTTTGCTGTTACCATTAGTGTTGGGATAGGGAAGGTGAAGGGTTGCCCATACATGTCTCCATGATAGAGTATATCTGTTAGTGCGAGGATGAAGGTTTTCGCTTCTTCATAATATTCTCCTAACGGCCCGATCTTTTTGCCATCATAAATAGCATAGTCTCCTTCAAGCATTTTCTTTGGTGCATCCAACGTTGTTGTAAAGTTTGTAAAAGGTGTTTGCATCCCTACACGGGTTGGATAATTTAAGTTAAATATAAGTCTTTGTACTTGTTGCTTAACTTGATCATAACTAAGCTTATCTTTTCTTATAAATGGTCCTGCATACCATTCAACAGAACTAAATGCTTGAGCTCCTGTGAAATAGTGTTGGAGAGTTATAAGATAATTAGCCACATGGTCTACGTATGTGTCGAAATGACGTGCTGGCCTCGAGATTATTGTTGGTGTCTTTAGCCCTTTTTCTAGAACTCTTGCTATACTGTGTCC
>QMTT01000231.1 GCA_003663565.1 Thermoplasmata archaeon | reverse complement strand
GGGGAGGAAAGCCTCACATCCTTAGCCCGAGTCCGTTACATTTCCCCATGGTCTTAGGCCGTGAGGTTTTGACGCTTTAGTCGTGGGCTGGATTATGTTTTAGGAGAGAGATATAAATGTGTTGCGGTTGTAGGTTGTCTATCAATGTCTATGAAAATTGTTACTGCTTCACAAGGCGCTTTTAATATCCTCCATAACGGCGAGTCCCAGCAAGGGACATAAGACGCACTCTTAAGCTTACTCCCCGCCTCACAGGAACCTCGCTCTTCAGGGCGGGGAGGAGGTCTGATGGTGAGCATCTCGTGAATAAGAGGTTGTTCATAATAGGCGTGGCGATCGTTGCAGGAAGCCTCTTGGCAGGTTATGTGAGTTACAAAATATTTGAGGAATATCTCTTCAGGCCAACACAGCTCCCTAGCATAGATGCTATAGTGAAAAGAGAACACATCACAAATGGTACGAGACTTATTCTCGTTATAAGAAACGTGCAGAACGTGCCGATCACATGGGAAGAGATAAAGATATACGTCAAGAGTGAGAACGCAACCTCGTGGACCGAGGTAAGAGCTCCGTATAATGATATTGTTCTCGGAGGACAGGAGGTAGACCTTGGAGTATATACTCCTGGGAAGACTATAGAAATAAGAATAGTGTATGAAAACGTCGTAATATGGTCCGAAAACGTGAAGGTTTAATCCAAAGAATTTATTATGCTTTCCCTTATCTTTTCTAGAAGCCCTTCTGTGGGAAAGTCTACATAGTATCTTGTGATCTTCTTAGAGCCTATCATTATGTCCTTAGAGAGTATAAGCTTCATCCTGCTCGCTCCCTGCAGCCTGATATGTATCGTCACCCTAGCAGGAACTTGAAGCTCTTTTCCTGTCTCTATTTTTATTTCTTCTAGTACTTGTATCAACTCGTTATAAATATCCGATATCGTAACAAACACTTTGTTCCTAAGAGCTCTATATGCCGCGTACAACGTTATCTTTCCATATAAATCCAACGCTAAGATCTTGCTCAGTGATATTGATCCAGGAACTATAGTAGAAGCTTTCCTTATGTCCTCAGGCCTTATGACATCATGCCCCATCTCCTCTGCAATCTCAGCTGAGGTCTTTAGAAGCTGTATTGCATACCTAGCAGTCCCCTCGTTAGAGCTCAATTCGGCCATGTATTCTAAGGTCTCATCGTCATATGATCCAGGTCTAAGGGCACTATGGGCCCTATCACTAATTATCGCATACAACGCCTCCCTGTCATAAAGACCAAGCTCTATGGATTTTGAGTCTGCTACTCCACGCATGTCAAGGTATGGATAAACCCACTGCCCTTCTATAGTCGCAAGCACGATCTGAAACATTCCCTCAGTACCCTTTGACGTGAGTATCGTCTTTAGAATACCATGATCCCTCAAAAGAGCATTGTGAGCTTCGTCAATCCCTATGATGAGCTTAATATCCTTTGTCTTCACAGCGTTTATCAATAGGCTCGTCACTAGAGCATCACTTATCCCCTTAAGGCTTGAGGAGGGCCATATACTCCTTAGAAGACTCCTGAGAACCTTTCCAATGGTATTACACGAAGAAGAAATACCATCAAAGTACTTCACGAGGAAATTTCCCTCAAGCTCAGTGCTGAGATCCATTAAGAGCCTCTTCATTATTGCCGTTTTTCCAACGCCTGGAGGACCCCACACTATCGTTATCGTGTTTCGCTCATTTTCTATGCCATCAAGAATCCTTCTTTTAAGCTCTAATAACTCTTTCTCACGATGGAGTAACCTTGGAGGAACGTAATGATCTGAGAGAACTTCCTCATTCATTATGATCCTTGGGAATTGTCCACTTGCCATATAACATCACAGAAAGGATAACCTTTCATGACATGTAGTGTAGAAGCTACTACTATAAAGAGTAATACTAAAGACAATTTATAATTCCTCTCAGACTATTCACTTATTCGAGTATTTGGATCATTTCCATAAACTTGTGTAACAATTATATGTTTTAGAGGCTAAGAGGGAATAAAGTAGTTTTACAAACTCCCGCCCAGATGATGAGAAGATAACCATCAAGGACGAGAGAACAATGCTCATAACCCATAAGGAAACCTCCATGACCCCCAATAGGCCACAGAATTTAATAAAGTAGCTAAGGGAAAAGCCCATGCTCGTAGTTTCCGAAACATCCCAAATACAAAGCACAGGCAACCACGATCATGAAAGGATCCATCGAAGGAGCAAGACATTTTTCAATTATACATTTTACTTTTTTCTCTTCCACGTCACTTTTGGATTCTTCATAGGCGATCTCGTTTTTGCCAGCATTTCTTCACTACAGTGGATTCATGAAAATGCATTCGAGCTCAACAGAATGAAGTCCTCTGTGAAAGAGCTTCACTAACTTATATATCACTGTGCACTAATTCTAGCTATATGGGATGACGAAGAGCTGACGGCCTGAGTGATGATGACGCTACCGTCCACGGACCGTCATTGAGGTGCCAGCTAATGCCCGATGACAGATATCCTAAGATATGGGATGACATCATTGAAAGCATATCACGAGACGACAAGGTCATGGTCATAGGAGGTACAGATCGCGGAAAGAGCACGTTCTCCATTTATGCCTCTCTCAAGAAGGACATGCCACTTCTTGACGGTGACATAGGCCAGGCAACAGTGCCACCGCCTACAGTAGTGAAGCTTTCAGAGGATAGAATAACTATCACAAGAGGTTTCTTCGTCGGGTCAACAACTCCCGTGAAGAACCTTTTGGCATACATACTCGGTATGCGCGTGGTCTCGAAGGGCATCAAGGGAGCAATAATAGACACGTGTG
>QMTT01000230.1 GCA_003663565.1 Thermoplasmata archaeon | reverse complement strand
TGGGCTAATGAAGACCAATCCCTACGGGATTATCCTCCTCGAGAAGCAGAGAGTGGGGATTAAAAGTCATCGAATGCTCATGAATGCTCCCGTAGGGAGAACCCCCTGCATACGGTGCTGTTTCATAAATAGTTAAAAGCGTAAAATGCGGCACTTACTATTCTTCGCAATTTTTAAACATTCTTAGGGCTTATTTCATTATAGTGTGGCGGTCTCCGATATGTGGGGTAAGATTAAGCCCGAATGGGAACCTCTAAAAAGCCACGAGAATGTGGGAAGTAATTGTTCCCCCGAAAGCCAGCCAATGAAGGTTCTTACTCGAGGCTGGAAGGTTCTCCGTTACGATAGTCTCGTGTGTTCCAAAGTAGCGGATAACCAGAATGGATTTCAAATGGGGAGGTTATCTTATGCACATAGTGGATCTTCCTACCCCTATAATTCTTGTTGATCTTAAAAGACTCGAAAACAACATAAAGAGAGCAGCAGAATATGCAAAAAAACATAGAAAAACCCTGTGGCCCATGATAAAAACACATAAGTCGACATATATAGCGAAACTTCAAAGAAAGTACGGTTCCGAGGGTTTTCTTTGTGGCACTATAGATGAAGCTGAAACGCTCGTTGAAAGAGGATTAACAAAGACAGTCATGTTAGCATATCCTGTTGCAGATAAAGAAAACTTGAGAAGAGTTGTGAATATAGTAGAAAATGGTGCAAGAGTAATAATAAGAATTGACAATAAGGAAAATGCAAGGTTTGTCAATGATACTATCAAAGAATACGGCCTCTCACTAGATTACGTCATTAAAATAGACTCAGGGATGCATAGACTTGGAGTGCCTCCTGAAATGGTCGTGGACTTCGTTAAGTCACTCGAGAGGTATAAAAGGTTAAACTTCGTAGGAATAGCAACACATCCTGGACAAGCATATGCTGCCACCACACCAGAGGAAGTGAAAAAGGTAGCAAAAGAAGTTGCAAAAACCATGGAACACGCTTTAAGGGATCTAGAAAATGCTGGATACTCATTAGAAATTGTTGGGACAGGTTCAACACCCACTTTTAAGCATGATGTCGAAATGGACGTATATACTCATCTCTTTCCTGGAAACTACGTATACTATGACAGGTTCCAAGTGAAGTTCATGGGATCTGCTACGTTTAATGATTGTGCACTTACAGTTCTTGCAACAGTGATATCTATTCCAGAGCATTCGGGTGGAAAGCTTGCAATAATAAACGTAGGAAGCAAGTACTTGGGCCTTGATAGAGCTGCTCACGGAGGTGACATTGTTAGGAACTATGGTTACATAGTAGAGCATCCCAAGGCTAAGATATTTGCACTCTCAGAGGAGATAGGGAAGGTTGATATAAGTGAGGAACCAGAGATACAACTTGGAGAGAAGATAAACATAATACCAAATCATGCGTGTGTTGTAGGAAACTCTACCAGTTATCTCGTGGGTCATAAGGGAGGTCGTGTGGAGAAGGTTATAGAAGTAGATATGAGAAATGGGACAAGGATATTAAGGACACTATTAAGTGCTTTTATTTCAGAAGTGTGATCTAGGGGTGACTCCTTGGTGAAAAACATCCTTGACCTTTTGGAGGAACTTGTTAGTATAGACACAACCAACGATCCTGTACAAGGCAAAAAACCGAACGATAATGCCCCAAAACTTGTGAGAGATGTGCTTGACTCTTGGGGCATACATTCGGAGATCATAGAAAGCAATGGATATTATTCTGTCTATGGAGAAATCGGAAAAGGAAGACCTGTTTTGATGTTTCTCGCGCATCTTGATGTTGTTCCTGCATATCCTGATGAATGGAACACAGATCCATTTGAGCTCATTGTAAAGGATGATAAGGCATACGGTAGAGGAAGTACTGACGATAAAGGGAACGTTGCTGCCATAATGTTTGCTTTAAAAGAACTCTCAAAAACTATTGCACGTGGTAAGGTTCTGTTTGCTTTTACTTGTGATGAAGAAATCGGAGGGATAAATGGTGCAAGAGTCATAGCGGAAAAGCTTAGAAACGAGAACCTGTTACCAAAATACCTTATAAATGGTGATGGATCTGGAATGAGGCCCATAATAAGGAGAAGAAAGGGATTTAAAGTTATAATAGAATCTCCAGAAAAGAGAATCAAGGTCAGAGGAAGACGGTTGAAGATAGAATTTGAAGTAAGGACTCCTGTAATACCAACAAGACATTCAGCATATTTTATGCCCGGAGTAGATACACATCCCATGATAGCAGTATCACACTTCTTGAGAGGAAATCCAGAGTATACTGCTGTGTCCATAGAAGGATTATTTATAAAGTCTAACGTGATACCGCCGAAAGTAACATTGGAGTACGTTGATCCAAATGGAGATGAAGAAATCGAAGCCGATTATGGGCTTACAGAGCTCATGAAGGCTTTGGTTCCTCTAGTGAGGTGTCCAATTCCTGTGAAAAAGCACAGTGATTATGGTATTTCAATAATGCCTAACGTGTACATGAAAAGGAATGGCAAGCACGTATTAGAGATAGACATAAGGGCAATGACTGATGATAAAAATCTAATAAGGGAAGCTCTCTCACGGGCAATATCGTTTACATCGTCTATTGTATCCATAAGAGACATCAGAACAGGTCCTGGAAAATATCTCTTCACACCACCGGATGCTGTACTACCCCAAACAGCAATAGAAGTTCTAAAGGACATTGGAATAAAAGCAGAACCTGTAGAAGCTGCAGGAGCATCTGATTCTAGATATTTCACACCATTTGGGGTAGAATGTATAGATTTTGGCCCTATAGGGGGAAATATTCATGGACCAAATGAATGGATTG
>QMTT01000229.1 GCA_003663565.1 Thermoplasmata archaeon | reverse complement strand
TTTATAGGTGCCGCTGTCCAAAGGGGAAATAATACTGGCAGTCGGCGTTTCGTTTCCATCAGAATCACTGCTGCAACCGGTGACAAACGCGGCAATGAATCCCAGTGCAATGATAAATCCCCAACGTACACAGGGAAAGGTCTGAAATCGTTTTTTCTGATTTTTTCTGTTTGTAACCATAATAAATTCACTCTCCTTAATTTTAGGATTAAAATAAAAAAAACTTCCCCTCTGCTCCCGGCGGATTGACAAATCCGGCGGTTCAGCGGGACCAATCCGAGCCGAGCGTGGCAGCAGCAATGCCGGTCCATCTCATTTCGGAAAGCGAATCACTTTACACACGTCAGGTTCAGCCCCATAAACGAATGCCGCCTGAGAACAGCAGGACAGCAGAGAAACGGGCAGACAACTTTTTCAAAACATCCTCCTTTGGTAAAATTAATAGTATTTTTAAACTTTTATGCAGGTGAACTGAAATTCGGGTAAAATGATATAAAAATTTATATTTTGTTTTCAAAATATTGTCAAGAGATAAAATCAGGGGAATCGGCATGATTTTTCAGAGAGGGTTATGCTTTAATTCAAGGGGTATCCGAGTCTGTACAGTGCCTCGAAGCAGGGAAAAAAATCACACAAAGACACAGAGACCACAAAGATGTCCATAATTTTGTGTGGAAACAGGGAAAAAATCACACAAAGACACAGAGACCACAAAGATGTCCATAATTTTGTGTGGGAACGGGAAAAAATCACACAAAGACACAGAGACCACGGAGATGTCCATAATTTTGTGTGGGAACAGGGGAAAAATCACACAGAGACACAGAGACCACAGAGATGTCCATAATTTTGTGTGGGAACAGGGGAAAAATCACACAAAGACACAGAGACCACAGAGATGTCCATAATTTTATGTGGGAACAGGGGAAAAATCACACAAAGACCACAGAGATGTCCATAATTTTGTGTGGGAACAGGGGAATCACACTGTCTCAGCCTGTCCTGGCTGAATTTATTTGGGAAAAAGTTGAAATAATTTCCCCACTTTCAGGGGAGTGATTCATGCACATCTCTGTGGCACGGATTCCGGATTCCAGCATGTGGCTCTGATGTCTTTGCAGTAGGCCGGGTGGTTTTTTGCCTTAATGCGCATTCCTTAAGGTCTTACTCTACTTCGCAACGTATTGCAATGCGTAAATCACTTCTTCCACGCCGATCTTCCCATCGCCGTTCACATCCGCATCAATATGAATAACAACATCACCCAAAGGAAGCCCTGCCGATACTTTCAGGGCCAGCACAGCGTCGGCAAGGTCAACCCCGTCGCTGTGATCAATATCTCCGTAGTCATAAACCTTTGCATCACGCACGGCAAATGCATAATCATTCGCACTTTTGGTGGTATAAGTGACAGCCCCCCCCGAATAAGCGCGCCATGCATGTCCCTCATCGTAAATGCGGGTTGTTGATGACCAACAGCTTGATGGTGAGCCGGAAAAAACCTCATTAAGCGAATTTTTGCTGTGATCAAATATGGTCAGCACCTCATTGCTGTCAGGCAGACGCCAGTCGCTGTAACCATTTTCAGGGAACATCAGGTCTTCGCTGTCGTAACAATTGGGACAGACGATTTCATTCCCCTGGTTATCATAGTATTTTGGGCAGTTGGTTTCGCTCCCCTGATCATCGTAACACTTGGGACAGTCAATTTCACTACCCTCTGTATCATAACAGCCGGAATCAGGGCAGATAATTTCCTTCACTGTTGAAACAATTCGGGCAGACAGTTTCATTCCCATCGGCGTCATAACATACGGGGAATGTCGTCGTTTCATTCCCCTCGCTGTCATAACAAGTCGGGCAGTTGACCACGCCCCCCTCACTGTCATAACATTTAAGGCAGGATGTTGCAAAATTGTAATCGTTGTAGCATGTGGTCTGTCCCGTGTCGGGAACCGGCGAGACCTGTGCGGAAGAACCTGAACAGACGGTTAGTATAAAGATCATTGAAAATACTGTAATTCTGATTGCCTTTGCCATTTTTACACCTCCATTTATCAGTAATTTTTCTATTTTTTAAACGGCCCAAAGGCCATAAATAATTTCAATATCAGTGGACAATCCTTCCCGAATTGTCGCCCTGCCTTTTATTTAAAAGCATGGGGAAAAGAACCAAATATCATACTAACACTTAAACGCAACAGTTTTTTTAGCAATATATCAGACATTATATAACAGTTTATACACAAAGAAACCTTTTACCTTACATTTTCCTGACCATCTTTAAAAAATATTCTTATTATTTCAGTAAAATATGGAATATTCCAAAAAAATATTTTTCCGACTGCTTCAGTTTGGCCTGAAAGTGACAACAAAATGATATTTTATCCCTGTTCTTCAAAATTTGCAAAATATGGCACGGAAATTGCTTTAAGTCAGGGAAAATGGAAGCTGGCTGCCCCCTGTCCGCTCGGTTTGGATTGCCAAATCCGAGCCTGCCTTCCCTGTCTGCTCGGTTCGGATTCCCTGTCTGCTCGGTTCGGATTGCCAAATCCGAGCCGAACACAGCCGGATTTGTCAATCCGGCTGGAGCGTAACCAGGGGAATTTCCCTTATGCTGACCATTTTTTATGATGCTTATGTTAATTTATTATTGATTAAAGCAGATTATAAACTTATAAAATTGTCACAGCATAATTTTTTAATCATGTTTTCTCAGGGTAATAAAAGAGAAAGCAAAGTAAAATATATAAAAATGGAGGTTTAAAATGAAAAATTCTTTGAAGCCGGGCCTGACGTTTGAATTTCAGTACAAGATACCGGAAGACAAAACCGTACCTTATCTTTTTCCGGATAT
>QMTT01000228.1 GCA_003663565.1 Thermoplasmata archaeon | reverse complement strand
GTAGGTGTTCTTTGCCCAAAAGGAGCGTATGCGTGGAAGTTAATTCGACACCCAGATAGACTGACTACTCCATTAAAGAGAACTGAAAGAGGCTTTAAACCCATTAGTTGGAAAGAAGCTATTAGGCTGATTGCTGATAGGATCAAGGAGCTTAGAAGAGACGATCCCGATTCAATGTATTTTCTAGCATCAGCCAAGTGTACTAATGAAGAGAACTATCTTGTCCAGAAAATAGCTAGAACTATTGCTGGAACAAATAATGTAGATCACTGTGCAAGGCTTTGCCATGCTCCAACAGTCGCGGCTCTTGCTAGATCACTTGGTTCGGCGGCTATGACTAATCCTATGAATGACGTAGCTAATGCTAAAACACTGTTTATCATAGGATATAATCCTGCGGAGACCCATCCGGCAATCTTTAGATTTGTATCGGAGGCAAAGAAAAAATACGCTGTCCCTATCAGAAGACTCTTGTTATCAAGATATGCATATACTCCATCTGAAACAGAGTTTAGAATGATCGTTGCTGATCCGAGGAAGACTATGACAGCGTTGCAAGCGGATATCCATCTACAACATAAACCTGGAACAGACAGCTATTTGTTAAATGCAATGATAAAAACAATTATAGATCACGACCTTGTTGATAAGAAATTCGTAGAGGAGAGGACAGAAGGATACGAGTTACTTGTTAAGAGTCTGAGAAGATTTGATCTAGAATATGCTTCAAGAATAACAGGTGTTCCATTAAAACTGATAGAGGAAGCAGCTATCATTTATGCATCGAACAAGCCCTCAACAATATATTATGGAATGGGTATAACACAGCACCGTAATGGCACGTCTCTAGTTCAAGCACTTGTTAATTTAGCCTTGATAACGGGTAATATCGGGAGACCTGGAGCAGGAATATGTCCTGCTAGAGGACAGAATAATGTCCAAGGAGCATGTGATATGGCTGCTTTACCAGACTTCTTCCCAGGATATAGGAAGATAAACCCAGATACAGCCAAGACTATGAAAGAACTCTGGGGATTAGATGTTCCCGATAAGCGTGGATTATTCTCTACAGAGATGTGGAACGAGGCTTTAGTCGGTAAGATTAAGTTCTTATACATTATGGGTGAAAACCCACTGATCTCAGAACCGGGATACTATAGGATTATACGTGCATTGAAGAAGATTGATTTCGTTGTTGTACAAGACATATTCTTGACAGAGACTGCTAAATATGCAGACTTAATTCTACCAGCGGCACTGTGGGCTGAGAAGACAGGTACAATGACTAATACTGAGAGAAGAGTACAGCTCATAGAGAAAGCAGTCGATCCTCCTGGTGAGGCTAAAAGCGATCTTGAAATACTGTTGATGTTGTTAAAAGAATTGGGAGCACCATTCCAGTATGGTGGTCCCAGCGAGGTGTTCGAGGAGATCAGGAGAATTGTACCAACATATAAGGGTATAACGTATGAGAGACTGAAGAAGAATAGATATGGAATACAATGGCCATGCCCATCCGAGGATCATCCGGGCACACCAATTCTACACACTGAGAAGTTCCCAACACCAAATGGAAAAGCAAAAATCATATCTGTAAGGCCGGAAGCAACAGTAGCACAGACGGAAGATTATCCATTCATATTAGTAAGTGGTAGGCGAATAACCCACTATAATACAGGAACTATGACTAGGAGAATAGTAGAACTACTCCTAACAGAAGGATCAAGCTACCTCTATATATCATCCGAAGACGCTGCACAACTAGGCTTATCCGATGAAGACATTGTCGAGCTCGAAACACCATACGGCAGAGAAAAAATCCCCATCAGAATAACACCAGAAGTACCAAAAGGCATATTATTCGTTCCTAACCACTTCACGGATCCACCTGTTAACGCGTTCACGGGTGATATCATAGATTATGAGTCGGGAATACCAGAGTACAAGGGGATACCAGCAAGAATAATCAAATAACAAATATGAAAAATACAATATATTATATAGTTAGAGGCAGAATGACATGCCGAGAAGTAGTAATGAATACAAGCTCGTAATCGTGTTAATTATATCAATTATAGTATTGTATACTATATCATCACTGTTCTTCAGCCTATATTCTTTCTAATTCGTAATCTAATAGATCGAGCAATAACCTTGTACGTGAAAGAGCTATTCTATCTATATCATCTGATCTACATGCACTTAAAATGCTTGAGGAGAAAATACTCTGGCAACCCCATAAAATCAAGGAACTAAATATTTCAATAACTGAGTTTAAGGAGAAGTATCCGGAAAACTATACTGTACTAGGTAATTACCTGCTACTTGCATCATATATTGCAGATTCATTGAAACATGAATCATACATATTGGTATTGGTTAACGGAAGCAATAAATACCTAGTAGGGTTCCATATAATGGAGAGTTTGTGTGGTCTATACTCTGAACTATACGAAGATGCATTCATGTATATTAATAACCCTGACAACTATATACTGTACAGTATTCAAGCATATTTTATTTATTTGGATCTCTGGGCTAAATTACATGACCAAATGAATATACTTCAAAAGCTTTACACTGTAGACGGACTACATAGAGTTAGCGAACAAGAATTGGAAGCCTATTATAATCTCTTACAAAAGTTCTTTGAGAATATACAGAGCTATGCATACCTTAAAGCATATGGACACTTACCAACTACTACTACTACAAGCACTGTTACAACATTAAAGCCATAAATTAAGGATCTATGGTTCAATGTCGAAGGATACTTCCAATAGCTTCTTTTTAGCTCTAAATCTTGCCTTCTTGATCCTTATGTTTCCAATACATTTTGTTGAAGGTAAGTGTTCTTTATTACAAGCATTTATGTTCCAATAACTAT
>QMTT01000227.1 GCA_003663565.1 Thermoplasmata archaeon | reverse complement strand
AATACTTTCTGTCATATTATGCTACAGAGGGTGCCCCTGACCGTGCCCAATGAACCACGGGCGACCGTGTGGAGGGTGTTCCCTATGGGAACCTAGAAGTGAATGTTCACAGTGAGAGCGGTGGGAGAGGGAGGGCGGCTGACGGTGGTCCCGCAACCTTGGGGCCGCTGAGGAAAGTCCCCCCTCCTGCCGGGCAGGGGTGCCACCGCAAGGTGGCCACCCGAGAGGGTGGGCAACGGCACAGAAACGCCACAGCCACGGGTTATATGGCGATGATAGGGGAATAAGCCCTTGAGGACTCCCGTGGAGTTGGTGAAACGGCCGTCCACCCCGGAGCAAGTCCAGTAGGGTCGGGATGAATGCCCGGCTGACCGACCGGGTAGGACGCTTAGAAGAATGCCGCCAGAACAGAAGGGGGCTTACTCCCCTCACCCACCGCTCTCACTATAAATATTTTCCCAGAGTACCTTGTAAACGTAAAAGTAACCGTTGGCGTAAACTCTCTTAAAATATTTAGAGTTGAATTTCTCAAGGGCTTTCTCGGACATAGGTCTAGCATTCTCCCATTGAACTCCTGCAACTCCTTTTATAGTATTTCTATCGAAGGCGATGTAATCTATTCTTTTGTATCCTGACGGTGTTTCAAAGAATTTCATTAGATCTACTGTCTCGTTTGGGTCTTCAGATAAAAGAATTACAGATCCTGCATCCCATGTGGCATTTATTCCACAAAATCCAAATATAAGATCGCTTATTCTGTGGTCTGCAGCTATTGTTATGTTTTTTGGTAGATTAACAGATATCCACATGATGCCAACGAACGTTTCTAGTGTTGATCCTTCTTCAAATCCTCCAAGGACATCCTGACTTGGGTAAGCTGTAATAATTAGTGAGGTAGTAATTATTAATGTAGCTGTCACTGTAAGGATCACTTTCACGATATTTTCTTTTATCTTCGATATTTTGATGTATTTTGCAATTGTGCTAATACTATAGTTTACTCCTACACCGATTAATATTGAGGTAGGTGTCCATATGTACTGGGCATATCTGTATGAAATAAAAACAGTACTTTTTGTTATGATTCCATAAAAGGCAAAAGCCGCGATTGCAATAAGCCATGAAAGTACCTCAAGATATTTTCTTCTACTTTTAAGAATAAGCCATCCAGGATAGGCCAAAAACCCTATGGCGAGTGTTGGGGTTACGTAAAGGATTGTCTCTTTTGATATTTTAATGTTTGTTCCAGGAACAAAGAATTTTACAGAAATGAAAAATACTAGGGAGACAGTAATACTATAAATGGCAAGTACTTTCAGGATGTCAATGTTTCTAGGAGGGATTCTAAGAGGTTCTCTTAAAGGTTTCATTGGGAATGCAAGGACTATCATAATGAATGCTGCATATCCAATTATGCTTAACGTTATCATCTCGCTTTTTCTCAAACCTACGGCATCAATTATTATTTGTTCAAATTCAGGAACGTTAAGCCAATAGAAAACAAATGAAAAATACGAAGCTGTAAATACCATAAGATCTATGCGGAATTTCTCATCTTTTCCGTATAATCTATGCAATATTGTAAGAATTCCTGTGGATGCTATAAAAATAGAATGTGTAAGGTGATGTGTTATAGTCATTGGTAGAGAACTTAAAAACAGGAGCAAGGGAACTATTTTCTCGTTTTCATATGAGAGCAATATTAAAAAATAAGCCGTAATTAAAAGAAGATCTCCTATGGACCCTGGCATAGGATGAGAAACAGCAAAGACCCTTGGAAGTGCTATCGAGTATACCAAGGTAGCAAAGCAGGATGAGATGACGTCTTTTGTAAGGTGTCTTACTAGAATGTACATCAAGACGGAAGAAAGAGCCACAAGAGCTGGTGTGAAGTATTTTATGACATCTAAGCAGTCGATTCCCAGCTGCACTAACGGTGAGAGTGTAGAAAAGAAACCATACATATAATGATAAACAAGAGCCCATCCATAGAACTCCTTTGGCATACAGTGATTCTCTGATAGGTACTTAAGTATCCAATAATATTCTCCAGTATCCGATCCCCATATGTAGTATTTTGTGTAAGGATATACAAGAGTGAGATAAGAAATAGCGTAAAGTAAAATAACAACGGATATTTCAATGAGTTTTCTGTTAGATATCATTGAGGAAATTCTTAAAATAAAACGATCCTCTGAGGACATGGAATATCCTCTCTCAATTAGATTTGCTTCTTCTGACTTTATTTATTATGAATAAACTCTATTTAATAAGTAATTCAAGTTCTGAGAGTTTGTAAATCTTTAGCATGATTGATATTACTCTTAGTTATATCGGCATGTGAATAAGTTAAATGCTATTCAATGACAATATATAAAAAGATATATTGCCACTTGTTATACAATGGATTAACACACATAAAGGAAAGGAGGTGCATGGACTATGATAATCGAGGGAAGAAAAAAGATCGTCAAGAGTGATAAGAGCCCACTTGAAATAACATACAGGCTTGACAGAGACGTGGAGCTTCTTAAACGACATTTAGTTATATTAAAAACAATATTGGAAAATGAGCCCATTGGAATAATTAGAATATCAGAGATAACAGGATACCCACAGCATAAAGTAAGATATTCGCTTAGGGTTCTTGAGCAAGCAGGACTCATAGAACCCACACCACAAGGTGCTATAACAACGGGCAAAGTAGAGGAGACGATAAGTGAAATAAAAAATGCATTGATAAAGATGGTAGAGACATGTAATGATCTCATAAAATTCCTTGAAAAGTGATCGTAGTGGCAGTTCTCAAAATATGCTTCTACTAAAATATTTAAAAAATATTACTTGCATTTATACCTATTTTTGATGCACTATGACAAGGCTATACAAGGTCCCTGATGTT
>QMTT01000226.1 GCA_003663565.1 Thermoplasmata archaeon | reverse complement strand
TTAGAGAAAGAAATTGAGTTACTAAATGACGACAAGGAAAGACTAGCAATAGAGATAGAGGGATTGGAAGATAAGGTTAAAACGCTAGAGTTATTGATAAGGAACTATCAGATAGCAGATAAAGAGTTAATGGAGTATAGTTAATTTTATTTTTATATTTATATGAAGGTTATAAAAGAATGGTGGTTTAAAGTTAGATACCCACTTATAAAAGCAGGTTTAGAGGCTTTGAGATTGTTAGTGATTGCTTTAATACCTTTAGCATTAAACTATATAAAGGGAGACGATATACCAATAGAAATACAAGGATTGATAATACTAGTAATTAGAGCATTAGATAAGTATCTACACGATTTTGGAAAAGAAAACAAAATTGATTGGATGATACGAGGTATAACACGGTTCTAAAAAAGGTGGAGAGAGGACATACTCTCTCCTTCAGAACCCTATAGGTTCACTCAATGGACCATCTAGGATTACTGTATTATACCATAAATGTATAAAAATACTGTACATATGCACGAAATAGAGCAAGAGGGGGTAATAGTTAAACAGAAGAATAGAATTGAGGAGTTAAAACAGGAGAAATCAGAGTTAGGAAATGTGATAAAAGAACAGAAAGAATTTAATTTATTAGCAATGGAAGAGAGGGTAAAGTTTAGTAATAAGTTAATGAATGTAGAGAACGAGATAAGGGGAATTAAAAGAAAAATAACAGAGTTGGGGAAGAAAAAAGAAAAGAAGGGTGTGTTAGATAAGTTAGTGAGGGTTATAAATGAGGGGAGAAAAAACAATTTATAAAATAATAACTAGGCTCTTTGACAAGTACCCTAACTTAACTAAAGACGATAAAAAATTGACTTGGTGTGTTTGGACAGAATTGGGGTTTACAGATAGTTACAACATGACTTTTAAGAACTTTTTATCAGCTCCGTCTGTAACATCAATCTCGAGGGTGAGGAGACAAGTGTTTGAGGATCATCCTCCGTATAAGGAGAGTTAAATTTTTAATACAATACAATGCCCAAAGAAGGAATCTACACAGACAGTAAAGGAACGTTTAGGAGTAAAGACCAGATAATTTATGATTCGTTTGAGAAGAAACCACCTAAGTATTCTGAAAAGCCATATGAAGACATAACCTTTGAGGAAATGGTAGACGAGGCTATTGCTAGGAGGGATTCTAAGTTAAAGTTTGAAGGACTCCCAGACTCTGTAGAAGTAGAAATAGAGTCAACCACTCCAATAGTTCTAGGTTGTTTTGGAGACCAACATGGAATGGCTATGTATTGTGATTATGAATTATTAAGAGAACATACTAACGCTATAGCTAGCAATCCCAAGTTCTATTCCATTATTGGAGGAGATTTGGTAGATGGTGCAGCTTTTAATCCAGCACAGGACTCTAAGATAGGTTCATTTGCAGAAGAGAGTTTGTTTGCTAAGAAGATGTTAGATAAGATTGGAGGAGATAGTATTATAGCTATGCTCGAAGGGGATCATGATATGTGGGCCGAGAGAGGAGGGCCTACAGCATATCAAGACTTTAAGGAAAGATATAACACACCTATACTAAGAGGTTCTAGTACAATTACTGTAAAAGTAGGAGAGATAAGTTATGTTATTGTAGCTGCTCATAAGTTACCAGGGAGTTCTATTTATAACAAAACACATCCTGAAAACAGAGAGAGTAAGTTTGGACAACAGGGTGCAGATATCTATATGGGATTCCATTGCTTTGATGATAAAACAGAGATATTAACTCCCAATGGATGGGTGAATGGTCTGGAAATAGAAGCGGGAGATGTTGTAGGGACGATGAACAAAGAGACGGGGGAATTCGATTGGAATGAAGTTAATGGAAAAGTAGAGTATGACAACTACAAAGAACTATACCAACTAGAAACTAAACTTGTAAGTATTTGTACTACAGACCAACATGGAATGTTATATTCTTCTCGCACAGAAGAGGGGTCAGAAAAGATTAAGGAATGTACAATGGAGGAATTATCTCAAAAGAGAAGTGCTAAACTTCCAGTAACCATTCAGTCAAGGTTAGTAAATAAGAAAAATCTACTACTCCAAAGATGGTTGATATGGGTTGTTACAGATGGGAGTATCCGAAGGTCGAGAAATGTAATTAGTTTTCATTTAAAGAAAGATAGAAAGATAGACAGATTGACTCAATTACTAAATGATATTGGCTATCAATACAGGATAGCAGAGGGAACAGATGGGAGCACCTTCTTTTATATATATGATATGAAAGATTTAGTTAACAAATACTTCCCTTCCCGAAAGGTACTTGGTAGATGGATTTTTAACTTTGACCCAGAGACTGTAATAGAAGAATATTCTCATACAGATGGGAATAAATGTGAGGGTAGGTCAATACAATTATCTAGTGCAAAAAGAGAAGAGATAGACCTTCTTCAGGAATACTTTGCTATTAGTGGTTACAGGAGTGTTGCAAACTTTAATCCTAAAAGAGCTGCCTCTACTTTACATGTAAGCCCAAGGAAATATGCTGTTGTTTATCCGAAGAGAGATACCAAAAAGGTTAAATATGATGGAAAAGTATGGTGTGTCTATGTAGATAATGGAACCTTAATTGTAAGGAGAAATGGGAAGGTAGTAATAACACAAAACACGCATCAAAAAGCTATAGCACAACAAGTAGCAAGGCAGGCGAATGGAGAGGACTTAATGCAGACCTATGTATCATCAGGGCCTTATAAATATTCTAGTAAGTATGCTCAAAAACAAGGGTTTGGACAACAGAGGGAGAAATCACTAGGAGCTGTATGGTTGGTACTACATCCTTACAGAAAAGAAGTAGAAGCCTTCTGGAGTTTAAAGAGTGCAGAAGAGAGAATAAAGCCTTACTTAACAGGAAAATTGAAGT
>QMTT01000225.1 GCA_003663565.1 Thermoplasmata archaeon | reverse complement strand
TTGAAAGCTTAGAAACTGAATCCATAATGACAAGGAACAACAGAATAGAAACCGTAGGACAAGAAAGGGCTGCAGGGGTCTCTGTAAGAGTTATTTACAAAGGTAAATGGGGATTTGCCAGTATGCCCGAAATAAGTAATGATTCTGTAATTAAACTAGTAGAACAAGCCATAAAACTAGCAAAAGCATCTGCAAAAATCTCAGAGACTGAGATAAAAATCTCTGAGGAGAAGTTTGAGGAAAACAAGGTCGAAATTAAACCTAAGATAGATTACAGAGACATTTCTATAGAAGAAAAACAAGAGTTCCTTAAGGATCTATCATCTAGAGTCATGGAGTTTAAACCCATGAGTGCTACGTTTATCCTGAGGCTCTCGGAACTAGAAAAGTGGTATGCAAACACTGATGGGGCAAAGATATACTTCAAGAAGCCCCTAACAGTACTCTATCATAATGTACTCGTAATATCAAACAACTGGTCAGAGATGACATCAAATCAGTATGGTGCTTCTAGAGGTTGGGAGCTTCTCGAAAAAGGGGATATCATAGAAAAAGTAGTGTCTGAGGTAAAAGGAGCAAAACTAGTGTGTGACAAAGGAATTTCCCCTCCAAAAGATACTGTAGATGTCATTGCTGGACCACACCTAGTAGGAATCTTTGTACATGAGAGCTGTGGGCATCCATATGAGCTTGATAGGATACTGGGCAGAGAAGCTGCACAAGCAGGAGAGTCATTTATTACAACAGAAATGCTTGGTCACAAAATAGGAAGTGAAGTAGTAAACGTTGTCGATGATCCTACAATAGAGGGAAGTTACGGTTTCTATTTATATGACGATGAGGGTGTAAAAGCAAGGAAAAGGTACCTTATTAAGGCAGGTATCATAAACGAGTTCCTTATGAACAGACAATATGCTGGAGAACTTGGTTTGCAGAGCAATGCAGCAGCAAGAGCTAGCAGATATGACAGAGAACCCATTGTCAGAATGTCTACTACATATCTAGAGCCAGGAGACTACACGTTTGAAGAACTTCTGGAAGACGTGAAGCTTGGTGTATACATAAAATATTACACTGAGTGGAACATTGACGACAGAAGGTATCATCAAAAATACGTGGGTAGGGAATCTTATCTCATAAAGAATGGTGAAATCCTTGAACCTGTGAAAAGGCCTGTTTTGGAGATAACTACCCCAAGGCTTTGGTCGTCAATAGATGGGGTAGGAAAGGAAATTGAATTCTTTGCTGCTACATGTGGAAAAGGTGATCCAGGACAGCCTATTCCAGTTTGGATGGGTGGGGCTCCTGCCAGGATTCGAAACGTTATTGTATCTAGGTGAATGGGTGTCTGTCATGCCTGAAATGAACTTGCATGATCTTGGTAAAACGATAATAAGAGAAGGAAAAGCTTTAGGAGCTACAGAAGTAGCTACTGTGATTCATAAGATAAAGAGATTACAGGTGAGGTTCTCTAGAAATAAAATAGATGTGTCAAGTTACTGGGAATACTATACTGCAGACATCTTTGTGGCAATAGATAAAAGAGTTGGAGTCTCTAGTACTGAGTCTACTAGAATTGAGGATTTCCTTAGAAGTGTCAATAATGCAGTCGCATCAGCAAAGCTTTCAGAGGAACGTAAGGACTTTGAAGGACTTTATCCTGGTGGGGGTTCTTACAGTGCTTATAAACCTCTGTCTGAGGACATATTAGATGAAGAAAGGCTGATAGACGCCTCGACCGCTGCTATAAACAGTGCGCTTTCTAATGGTGCTAAGAAGGTAGCTGGTGTAATCTATGCCACATACGTTGAGAGGGCTGTCTTTACGTCTAACGATATTGAAGTTATAAACACTCCTGGAAGAACCTCCGTTGAAGTCTCGGTGAGAGCATTCTACGACTCTGAGCTCTCTGGACATGGAATATCTGTTGGTATCGATTGGAGTCATGTAGATCCAGAAACTGCAGGAAAAGAAGCAAGTGAGATTGCGCTGAGATCAACGAAAAAAGTGAAGATTGATCCCGGTAAATACGATGTACTGTTTTATCCAATGGCAATAGCAAACCTGATAGATTACCTCTCAATGTTACTCTCAGGACTTTATATTTACATGAAGATATCACCATATGCTGGAAGAATAGGAGAAACAGTATCCTCTGAAGAGTTCACACTCATAGATAATCCTCTCCGAGAGGACAGTGTAGGATTCCTTGTTGTCGATGATGAAGGTTTTCCAACGAAGAAGAAGCCAATTATAGAGAAAGGTGTCCTTAAGACGTACCTGCTGAACTACTGGCTCTCAAGATATTTTGGCCTAGAAAACACAGGAAATGCAGGTATAATATTCCCACAAGCATTCACACTAGAAGTTTCTCCAGGTTCTGAGAGTGTTGAGTCCCTTGAAGAGGATCTCAAGGAAGGAATCATTATAACAAACACGTGGTACACACGATTCCAAAATTACTTTACTGGAGATTTCTCCACAGTTCCTAGAGACAACGCCTTCTATGTCAAAAACGGAGATATCATAGGTGTTGTCAGGAACATAAGGGTATCAGATAACCTACCTTTAATGTTCTCCCGCATAGCAGCTCTAGGAAATGACGTAAAACAGGTAAAATGGTGGGAAGTCGGAACTCCAACGTATACTCCTTCAGTACTCATAAAGGACGTCCAACTCTCAATTCATTAATCCTCTTTAATCTTTTCAGGCCCTCCTTATTTGGTTTTATTCTCCTTGTTCTTTACAAAATGTCGCTAAGAAATCCTAGTGCTTTAGTTTGGGGAGGAGGCCAAGTGGTTGCCCGCGCGTAGTATTTAAGATGCTTTCGAGACTATAGGAATACGCGCGGGCTTCTCCCTCTGCCACTTCATCTTTATCCGTGGCTCATCGGGAGCGACATTGGCGGGCACCACGGG